>JALERH010000068.1 GCA_022764275.1 Blautia sp.
CAGAAGCACACCGCACGAACCGTTCGCCGTGCCGCCCGCAGGCGTACCCGCTTCATGCTGGAGCGCACCGCGGCGGCAGCAGAAATTTACCTGAAAACACTGGATTGAACCAACACTGGAGGCTCAGAAGTAAATTGACAAAAGTGTCTATCATCGTCAGGACATGTAACCGCCCACAGGTTTTAAAAAATGCCCTTGACAGTATCAGAAATCAGACATACAAAAATATAGAAACCGTCGTCGTGGAAGACGGAAAGAATGTCTCAGAAAAAATGATCCGTACCCGGTATGCGGACATGGACATTGTGTACCGGGCCACCGGAGATGGAAAAGGCCGCACCGTGGCAGGAAACTTGGGTCTGCAGACCGCAACCGGAGAATATTTCAATTTTCTGGACGACGACGACATCCTGTATCCGAACCACGTGGAGACTCTGTTAAAGGCCATCCAGTACAACGTCGTGGATGCAGCCTACGGAATCGCCGAAGAGAGTCAGATCGTAAAACAATCCGATAAGCCATACCGGATTAAGGAGAAACGAAAGCTGATCCGGTATCAGCAGCCCTACAACCGGCTCCTTCTTTACAGTTTCAACTATCTTCCCATTCAAAGCGTTCTATTCAGCAGAATGTTCTTTGACCAATGCGGAGGATTTGACGAAAACTTGGATGTGCTGGAGGACTGGGATTTGTGGGTGCGGTACTCTACCGCAGGAAATTTCATGCTGATTCCGGAGATTACCTCGAAATACTACGTCCCCTACAGAGGCGGCAAAAAGAAAAAACGCGGCAAGGAACTGGACGCGGCACTTGCGAAGGTGCGGAAAAAATTTGAGCAGTACGAATTGCAATGCACAGCAGGCGACTTGCAGAAAGACATGGACTATGTGATAAACGTCTATAACCAGAAAAAAATCCTGTATTACCTGAAACAGGTGTGGAACTTTTTCGTATACGGAGACAGATAAAAGGCAGCTGGAGGTTGATTATGAGCAAAAAAACAGATTGGCAGTTTATATTTCAGTTCGCAGCGGATGACTTCCGGAATAAATATGCCGGCTCCCTCATGGGAGCAGCCTGGGCATTCATACAGCCCCTGATGACCATCGTCATCTACTGGTTCATCTTTCAGGTGGGCTTTGGTTCAAAGCCTGTTGACGGCTATCCGTTTATCCTCTGGCTCATCTCAGGCCTGATTCCCTGGTTTTTCATCAGCGAATGCATCACCAGCGTCACTGCAAGCATGGCGGAATACAGTTACCTGGTAAAAAAAGTGGTGTTTAACATCGACATATTGCCCCTTACGAGGGTGATGTCGTGTCTTTTCGTACAGGCATTCCTGGTAGTCATTACCATTCTGTTTTTTGCTTTTTTCGGATACTGGCCGGATATTTATTATCTGCAGCTTCCCTATTATATGCTGTACATGATCGTGCTCCTGGTGGGAATCGGATACATTACCTCAGCATTGTACCCCTTCTTCAAAGACTTACTGCAGATCGTAAACATCATCATGCAGGTGATCTTCTGGCTTACGCCAATGGTGTGGGATTTCAGCATCATGCCGGAAATGGTTCAGAAAATCCTGGTGTTCAATCCGATTTATTACATCGTAGAGGGATACCGGAACACACTGGTTCACAAGGAATTCTTCTGGGAAAACTGGCAGATGGGCATCTATTACTGGGGAATCGCCATTCTTTTCCTGCTGCTTGGCAAAAAAGTCTTTCAGAAAATGAAGCCCCATTTTGCTGACGTATTATAAGGAAAGCGAATCGTGCCTGACACTACGATAATAAGAAAGCGAATCATGCCTGACACTATGAGGATAAGAGGAACGAGTCATGACCGATACTATGGTGAAAATTACGAATTTAACAAAATCATACAGGCTGTATGACAATCCGAAGGACCGGGTAAAAGAAACCTTCAGCATCACCGGGAAAAAGTACAGCAGAGAATTCAAAGCCTTGGACGGAATTTCCATCGATGTGAAAAAAGGCGAGACCGTGGGCATCATCGGCACCAACGGTGCCGGAAAATCCACACTGCTGAAAATCATTACCGGAGTGCTGTCCCCCACATCCGGCGAAGTCCGGATCAACGGAAAGATAGCTGCCCTTTTGGAGCTGGGAGCCGGATTTAATCAGGAGTACACCGGCCTGCAGAACATCTACCTGAACGGACGGATCATGGGCTACTCCAAAAAACAGATGGATACCAAAATCCAGAACATCATCGAATTTGCAGACATCGGAGATTTCATCAACCAGCCGGTGAAAACCTATTCCAGCGGTATGTTTGCACGACTGGCATTTGCGGTCTCCATTAACGTTGAGCCGGACATCCTCATCGTAGACGAGGC
>JALERH010000091.1 GCA_022764275.1 Blautia sp.
GCTTTAACATCGATCCATTGAATGGCTGTTTCACAAGAATGTGAGTCCCCAACAGACAGGCCGCTTGTTGGGGAATGGACAGCTCGGGGTCTATGCAGAAAAAATTTATGGACAGAGCCTATTTTCCAGGATATTCAAGCAAAAAACTGCAGATTCGTATGCCAAAAGTATCTATACAAAAAAAATGTGTCCTCAGACCCCGGAGATCTTAAATTGCGGGGCCTCAGAAGACATTTTTCTGGTATAGAGAAAATTTGTCGTGAAACACGGTGATTTTTCCCGTTTTCCTGAGGGAAGTGGGGTCTGGCGGCGCAAAAATTCCGCATAGACCCCGCCATGATTTTTTTGCAGGTATTCCTTGATTTTTGACAGGTATTCTATGAAAAAATGAGTACTCACACCCCTGTGCAATACCCATTCCATTGATTACTATTGAAAAAGCTTATTCGGATAAGCTGTAGTACAGTATCCAACGTTTCCAGAAAATTGTTTTTCTCATGCTACACTCTCCTTTGCTAATCTTGTGGATATCAATTTTTCTTCGGGCCGAAATCTGTCACAGATTTTGCAAAACTATCATTAAAGCCTCATAAGCCGCTTGCACTTCCGGAAACAGCGCCTGCGCATTCCTCAGATTTCCTTGTCGCAGTTCTTCCACCAATGGCACAGTTGCATCATAGAGTCGCGTCATACTCAGATTGCCCGCTATTCCTTTCAGAGTATGGGCATATCGAAACGCCTCCTGACATTTCTCCTGTTCCAGCGCATCCTTCAGCTGCTCATAACGAGTATCTGTACAGAACTTTTTCAGCAATGATTCATAAAACTCTTTATCATTTTCCAGACGGCTCAATCCTTGTTCCACATCAACCCCCGCTCTGGAAAGCTTATATCTGTTCATTTCTTTTAAAAACCTCCTGAAGCGTTTCGTATAATATCCTGACTTCGATAGGCTTTGCAATATGTCCGTTCATGCCTGCATCTACTGCTGCGACGATATCTTCTGAAAATGCATTTGCCGACATAGCAAATACCGAAACCGTTTTTGCATCCGGTTTGGTGCTTTTGCGGATTGCCCGAACGGTCTCATACCCATCCATTTCCGGCATATTGATGTCCAGCAGAATACAGTCAAAAAACCAATCCGGAGATTCCAGATAAAGATCCAGAGCTTTTTTTCCATTCTCGGCACAGCTCACTTCCGCCCCTACCGTCGTAAGAAGTTTGACCGCAACCTCCATGTTTAACTCCACATCTTCTGCCAGAAGAATGTGACGTCCCGAAAAATCATAGGTCTCTTCTGCGGCTGCGTCTTTCTCAGGATCTTTCCTTCCGGCAATCTGCATCAGAATATTAAACAGACTGGATTGAAATACGGGTTTTGTCATAAAATAATCGAATTCTTCTCTTCCGCCATTTTCTTCCGCCTCGTTCAGATCATAAGCAAAAGCAATGACAACCGCCGAATCTTCTCCGAAAATACTCCTCATCTGTTTTGTGAACTCTTTTCCATCCACAGAAGGCATCTGCCAATCTACGATACATACCTGATAGGGATCCTCGGAGTCTTCCGCATCTCCCAACGCCTCCAGGGCACTCTCTCCATCCGCAGCACAGTCATATCTTACGCCCAGACGTTCCAGAAGGCTTCCACAGTAACGGCAGGCTTCCTCATCATCGTCCACCACAAGAACCCGAATCTTCTCAAAACTGGTATCCGGTGAAATTCTCTGCTCACAGGCAAAGAAAGGGACATCCACGATAAAGGTACTTCCTTCACCTGCAGTGCTTTCTGCCCGGATCGTGCCGCCCATCATTTCCACCAGACTTCGCGTTATGGAAAGACCAAGTCCGCTTCCCCCGTGCTTGCGTGCAACAGATGCGTCCTGCTGTTCAAAAGGATTGAACAGCCTTTTCAGCATATCTTCACTCATCCCGCAGCCTGTATCTTTTACAACAAAGCGCATATAAACTTTGTCATTTGAGCGGCCGGTCTGCATTACCGTGAAATCAATCCTTCCTCCCGACGGCGTAAATTTCATGGCATTTGACAGCAGATTCATCATAATCTGATTGATCCGCAGTTCATCACCCACCAGATTTTCCTCAGTTACTCCATTCATATGAATCCTGAATGTAATCTCTTTCTGCCTGGCCTGCTGATAAAAGATGGCAACAATACCGGAAAGCTGCTTTTTGAAATCGAAAGGAATTTTTTCGAGTTTCATTTTCCCCCGCTCGATTGCAGACATATCCAGAATATCGTTGATAATCCCCAGCAGCAGCCGGGAGCTTCCTTCTATTTTTGTCAGATACTCTTTTACTTTATCCGGATGCTCCGTTTCATTTTTTGCGATCGTGGTCAGACCGATAATCGCATTCATAGGGGTACGGATCTCATGGCTCATCTGTGCAAGGAACTGCGATTTTGCTCCGCTTGCTTCCTGCGCTGCTTTTACCGCATTTGCAAGCTGAAGGTTCTTTTCTTCCAGTTCCGCGCTGCGTTTGTGCTCAAAGTATGCTCTCATTGCGAACAGCAAGACGGCCGTTATGACTGCCGCACTTCCCAGCGTAATGAGGAAAATACTTCCGTGTTTTTCCCAGAAGCTTTGCTTCTGATTCAGAATCACCGCGTCTTCCGGAATCAGTTTTTCCGAAATATCAAATCGATCTATGACCTTCTGATCCAGGTAGAATCCGTTCGGGCTTTCATCCTGCATTTGAATGGAAGCAGGGTCGGTTCCGTTTAATATTTCCATGACCATCCCTGCAGCAATAGCTCCGGATTCCTCATGAGAAACAATATTTCCACCCAGCACGCCTTCTCCGATTCCCGCCTGCACAAACCGCAGCACCGGCACTTTGGCATAATCCCGAAGCATATGGCAAACCTGCTCATTGGTATAAAAATTCCCATCTGCATCTTCTGAAAGGATCAGATATATTAATATAGTATCTTTTCCAACGCTTGAAATCGCCTTTTTCAGCTCCTCTCCTGTCAGAAGAGAGCCATTGATGACGTCAAAGGAAAGCTGAGGGTATGCTTCTTCCTGGTCGAAAAACTGCTGCTGTTCTCCCACTCCTGTCACCGTATTGTCCACAACTGCCACTATTTTGTCTGCATCCGGCTGAATCTGCATTGCAAATTCCAGGTTATCCTCATAGGAAAACTTTTCAATCACGCCCGTCACCAGCGGATCGGCACTGACTTCCTTCGCATAATCGATATTGTTGATTCCCTCAAACACAATGGGTGTTCCATCGAACAGCTCGGCGCGGTAATCCATCACAAACAGAAGCGCTGCATCGTCCCCTGCGATAACCGCATCGTAACCCTCCATATGTTCTTTTTTGATTCGTAAACGTTCCAGCAGCTCTTTTTCTGCAATATCGGAAGGCAGAGTCTTGGTATCCATAAACTCTACGTCCAGCGTTACAGTATCGTCCAGCGCAGAGTGAATCCCTTCAAGCTGCAGCGGAACCGTAGACCATGTATAGGAATAGGAGCTGATAAACAATACTCTCCTGTTCTCTGTACTCTTCTGTATCTCTTCCTCTGCCTGTACCACACTGCTCATTGCAGTCATCAGTACCATAGCCAAAACAAAAGCTGCTTGTCTGATAGATTTCTTCATACCATCATCTCAATATTCATTACTTTTTTTCCATTTCCACCGCTCTATCGTCGTTTCGATTGCGCGCAGAACCAGTTCCTTTTTATAAGGCTTTCCTGCAAAATAATCAGCCCCCACTCTCAAAGCCATCAGATCTCCATCCTCATGTGATTCAGATGTAATGATAACCGGAATATCCGAAAGCCGTTCGTCTCTGCTTCTCAGCTTCATAAACTGAAATCCGTCCATCACCGGCATCACCAAATCCAGGAGAATAATGGAAATCTCCCCGAAATGCCCGCACAGATAATCGTAAGCCTCTTTCCCATTACTTGCTTCTTCAATATAGTAATAAGGCTCCAGCATACTTCTCAGAATTTCCCGGTTCATCTCGCTGTCCTCTACGATCAGCACCTTATAGGGCCTTTTCTCCCTCTCTTCAGGCATCAAACTGCCTCTTCCGGTTTGATCTTCTCTCTTCTTTTCATCCTGATTGGAATCTTTTTCCAGATAACGTTCGAACTCCTGCAGCGGCATTGGTTTTGCATAATAAAATCCCTGAACATAATCGCATCCAAGGCTTCTCAGTTTTTCTACCTGTTCTTCATTTTCCACGCCTTCTGCAATCGTTGCCAGGTTCAGCCATTTTGCCAGGCTGATGACAAAACCAAGAATACTTTTCCGATCCCTGGAGCTGCTCTGGACGAATTTCATATCCAGCTTCAGTACATCGATAGACAGCTCACTGAGCATATTCAGGGAAGAATATCCGGAGCCGAAATCGTCCATTTCTATTTTAAATCCGCTGTCCCGGAGCCTTTTCACAGTCCGGACAATATACTCCGGTTCATCCGTATATACGGATTCTGTTATTTCCAGATGCAAAAGCTCCCTGTCAATCCCATATTTTTCTGTCAGGTCTATAATCTGTTCCGCCAGATCAGGTTCATCAAAATCTCTTCGGGAAATATTCACCGACACGGATATGGATCTGTGTCCCTCGTCTTTCCATTTGCGAAGATTTTTGCAGGTTTCCTCCCACACATAATAATCAAGCTTTGAGATAAACCCGTTTTTCTCAAACAGAGGAATAAATTCTCCCGGTGACATGAAGCCTAATTCAGGATGAATCCAGCGAACCAGGGCTTCCGCACCTGAGATATGATTGCTCTCAATATCATATTTCGGCTGATAGTATACCTGAAACTGACGTTCCTTTAAAGCCAGTTCCATCGTATCAAGAATCTGCTGTTCCCTTAACAGAGTTGCCCGCAGGGAATCGTCATACATGGAAACATATTTTCCATATCGGTTCTTAATCCGATTCAGGGCCAAAATCGCTCTGTCACACATTGCATACGAATCAATTTTACGGCTGACATTTTCATAAACACCGTACTTTATAACCAGGTTACGAAGAGGAATTCCATCTACTTCCTCATCCCATTGCCATAACAGCTTTTCCTTCCAGCTTCCGTCTCCATGAGGAATCAGCATGGCAAACACATCACCATGCATACGGGTACAGATACCATGATTTCCTATATTTCTCTGATATCGCTCTGCCATGTAGCACAATACTTTATCCCCGATTTTTACACCCAGACGTTCGTTGACCACTTTGAAGTTCTCTGCATCTGCAACTACAAGGTCATATTTTCCATCCGGATCTTCCTCGAGAATTCTCTGCACCTCCATGTAAAAGGTTTCTCTGCTGTATAATCCGGTCAGTCTGTCGCGCTCTATCACATTCAGAACTGCTGCCGTTTCCCGCAGATGGATGATTCTTTCCACTCTGCACCGCACAATTTCCGGTCTGTAAGGCTTTGTCACAAAATCAGCCGCACCTTTTTTCATGCTGCGGATTTCATCTTCTTCCTGTTCCTTCACAGTTGTCACAATTACAGGGATTGTTGAAAAATGCGGATCTGCCATCATGATATCCAGAAATTCATACCCATCCATTACCGGCATGATCAAATCCAGAAGAATCAGTGAAATATCGTTTTTCCGTTTTTTCAGGATATCCAACGCTTCTTTTCCGTTTCCTGCCGTAATGATATCGTAACAGCTCTGCAGAATATTACCCAAAACGGCACAACTGACCTCATCATCATCCACAATCAGTATTTTTCTTTTCCTGCGGCTCATGCTCCCGCAATATTTTTGCAAAATATCCGGCTGGCCAATGTCACGCTTTTCCTTTGACATTTTTCAAACCCCTTCTGTGTATTATTACCATTGATTTGCTGCGTATAGTATTACTATACCATGTCAGGCCTTTAACGTAAATAAAAAATTCATGAAATTGATTATATTTTCAGCATATTTGCTCAAAAAAACACGGCTTTCCGAATAAGTCTTTTCCGAAAGCCGCGCTCCTTAACCATTTATAAATCAAGATATTTTATTCGTACTTCACAATTTCTTTTTTCAAACGTTTCATAATCCTTTTTTCCAGGCGTGAAATATAAGACTGGGAAATCCCCAGAAGGTCTGCGACCTCCTTCTGTGTTTTTTCCCTTCCCTCAGCCCGTCCCAGGCCAAAACGGAGACTGATGATCGTCTGTTCTCTGGGAGAAAGCTTTGCGATTGCTTTCCCCAGAAGTGTAATTTCCACTTCATCCTCCAGACGGCGCGAGATCACATCCTCATCTGTCCCAAGAATATCCGACAGCAGCAGTTCATTTCCATCCCAGTCCACATTCAGAGGTTCATCAATGGAAACCTCCATTCTGGTTTTGCTGTTTCTCCGCAGATACATGAGAATTTCATTCTCAATGCATCTGGAGGCATAGGTGGCCAATTTGATATTTTTTACCGGATTAAAGGTATTGATGGCTTTGATAAGGCCGATTGTTCCAATGGATATCAGGTCCTCCACTCCCACTCCGGTATTGTCAAATTTCTTGGCAATGTAAACGACCAGTCTTAAGTTATGTTCGATAAGGATTCCCTTTGCCTCTTTTTCCTGATCCGTTGCAAGCATTTCAATGACTTCTGCTTCTTTCTCCGGCTCAAGGGGCGGGGGAAGAATATCATTTCCACCAATATAATAAACCTCTCGCGGTCGGTTCAGCACAAGACGCGATAAAACCTGAATCGGGTAATAATTAGCATTTGCTGCTGTTCTGCTCATAGATGCGACCCCTCCTAATGCAATAATCTGAAATTCAAAAGTACCTTGTACTCTTTTCCCAAAGTGGAGGGTTCAAAGGACAACGCAAGCACCGGATCTGCAACATGAACCACTTCTCTGGGAGTGAAAATACAAAGGTCCTCCAGTGTGACCGCCAGCATCATTCCTTCATTTCCCACTGTTTTATATGGTAAAAATCTTGGATGAAGTCCGGCAAGCTCTGTACCTTCCAGCTCCCCTGGGTTCTCCTCTAAGTGTCTTAGTTTGTCCACCAGTTCTCCGGTTAGTAATGTTTCCAGAATCTCGGGTTTCGCAATGGAAACCGGTACTCCTTTTACAGGATCCGACAGCATATTACCCGTGTCGTATAGCCCGTATGACGACTGTACTTTTCCCTGATAAGCCAGGGTTATCGGATAAATATTTTTCCTCCGGATTTTCACAGAATCAGACAGATAGCACAGGGAATTCAAACCAATATACGTTCCTCCGGCAAAAAGCCCAAAAGTCCAGATACTCATGTCTTCTGCCGCAGCAGCCTCCCAGAAGCCTCCGATAAGAAATGCTGTCAGGTAAAGGCAAACCAGTCCTTTTAGCAGCAATCCCCCTTTTTTCAGTCCGCATCCAAGAATCAGCATTCCCACTGCACATCCACCGTGCAAAAGAATCAGGACCGGAAGGAATCCATCCGTAGGTACATAGAGAATAAGGCAGGAAAACAGGGCCCCCATGGCCGCTGCGAAAAGACTTCTCAAGCGGTTTCCCCTGATCAGAAAAAGCCTTCCCACGATGCGCAGGAGAATATAATCCATTAAGAGATTCGTCACAAAGACTACATCTATGTATATGTTGTAATACATAAAAACCCCCTATGACCCGTCAATCCTTCACTTTGGTAAGTGAGCTCATTATAAGGTCACAGGGGGTGCGAATTTTGTCAAAACAGAGAAGGCAATCCAGAGAATTTCTCGGGATTTCTCGCAACGCTTCGACAGAAAAAATCCTTTCCTATTCCTGATTTTTTCGATGAAGAGCTTCCATCATCATGCGCAGTTCTTTAATGGGGAACTGTCCCGGAGCGGATGCTTTTCCCACAGTTCCGAAGGTCACACAGGAGCCGAAATTCTCACCAGAGATGCGGCTCATGGAACCGGTATCTCCCATTGCCATAGAGATCAGCGGTCTGTCCGTAAGCTTTGTCATTTCATTGGTTGCCTGCATGATCGCAGCCACATCTTCAAAATCCTTCGGCATAACTGCCATTTTCAGAATGTCAGCACCCGAAGCATCCATTTCCAGAAAACGGGATAACAGCGTCTCACGGCTGTCCGTTTTCTGGAAATCATGGGTGGAAGCAATTACCTTTACACCCAGTTTTCGAATTTCGGAAATCAGTTTTTTCTTTTCCTCTTCATCACCAAAAGCTTCCACATCCACCAGGTCTGCGTATCCGGTTCTTGCGGCGAGAAGATTGTAATTCACATAATCGTCTGTGGAAATCTCCCGGTTTCCGCCTTCCTTTTTGGTCCGGATCGTAAACAAAAGAGGAACCTGACCCACAATGTCAGAAAGCAGTTCCAGTGTCTCAGCAGTTTTTACTTCCTGCTCCAGTTCTTCAAAAAAGTCAGCCCGCCACTCCACAAGGTCAGCTCCTGCCGCCACGGAAGCTTCAGCCTGACTGAAAAGCTCTTCTGCTGTCTGTGCAGTCAGCGGCACACATATTTTGGGCATTCCCTGCCCCAGGATAATATTTTTAATTTGAATGGGTTTTGTCATTTCTTGACATCTCCTTTCTGACAGAATAAAATAAAAGTATCAATTTTTCGGAGGTACATTACCATGATTCCAATCACCGGACATACGCATCTGACTGCTCTGCTCGGAAGCCCGGTCGCACACAGTATTTCGCCTTTGATGCACAATGAGGCATTTCGGCTTCTGGGGCTTGATTATGTATATTTATGCTTTGAGGTAAATGAAGAAACACTTCCGGCTGCAGTGGAGGGTCTGAGAACCTGCGGCATCCGCGGCTTTAACCTCACCATGCCAAACAAGAACAAGGTTGTGGAGCTTCTGGACGAGCTTTCTCCCGCCGCCAGACTCATCGGCGCAGTCAATACGGTCGTAAATGATAACGGAAAGCTTACAGGATATAACACAGACGGCGTAGGGTATATGCAGTCCGTAAAAGATGCCGGATATGATATCATCGGCAAAACCATTACCGTCATGGGTGCCGGAGGTGCAGCCACAGCCATTTGTGCACAGGCAGCACTGGATGGAGTGGAAACGATCCACATTTTTGCACGGAAAACCAGCCGATTCTGGGGACGGACGCAGAAGCTCGCATACAATATCAATTCCACCCTTTCCTGCCATGCCATCCTCCATGACAACAAAGATCAGGCAGCATTGAAGGAATCCATTTCCCAAAGTGCCCTGCTTTTAAATGCCACCTCGGTGGGTATGGCTCCGGATACCGATGCCAGCATCATCGCCGATACTTCCCTGTATCGTCCGGATCTTATTGTATCCGATGTCATCTACAACCCAAGAGAGACAAAGTTTCTCAGGGAAGCCAGGGAAGCCGGCTGTCAGACCTTCAATGGCATGTACATGCTTCTCTACCAGGGAGCAGAGGCATTCCGTCTGTGGACCGGGCAGGATATGCCGGTGGCAGAGATCAAGGCAAAATATTTTTCCGAATAGAATACATACATCAGGATATGTGTTTGCAAAAGTGTTTACAAAAAAGCTGCAGCCCGGAACCTTTGTTCCTAAGGCCGCAGCTTTTTTTGCATTCATCCGCAGATTTTATTTTCGTGTTAATCACAGTTTCTGCGTAAATTTATTTGCTTTCTTCCTGTACTTCAATCTTACGGATGGTTTTATTCTTAATTTCTTCTTTGATCGCGCTTATAAATTCTCCAGGATCCTTCATACCTTCATCACCAAGGTAACGGCTTCTCACAGATACTTTGTTTTCTTCCTCTTCCTTTGCACCTACGATCAGCATATATGGCACTCTTGCGAGACGTGCTTCACGGATCTTGTAGCCCATTTTCTCAGAACGCTGGTCAACAGAACATCTGATGTTCTCCTCTTTCAACTGTGCCTCAACTTTTGCGGCATAATCATGATATTTCTCAGAGATTGGAATAATACGAACCTGTTCCGGGCAAAGCCAGGTCGGGAACATGCCGGCATATTTTTCGATCAGCCATGCAAGAGTTCTCTCATAGCATCCCATAGAGGTACGGTGGATGATATATGGACGTTTCTTACTTCCATCCTCATCGATGTAGTACATATCGAACTGTTCTGCCAGAAGCGCATCCCACTGAATGGTGATCATGGTGTCTTCTTTTCCGTATACGTTCTTTGCATTGATGTCGACCTTTGGTCCGTAGAATGCAGCCTCTCCCACATCCTCTACAAACGGGATATTCAGCTCCTGAAGCATGGTGCGGATATGTCCTTCTGTCTCTTCCCATACTTCCGGCTCACCGATGTATTTTTCACGGTTATTCGGATCCCATTTGGAAAGATGATAGGTTACGTCTTCTTCCACGCCAAGAGTCTGCAGGCAGTACTGTGCCAGCGCGATACAATCCTTGAATTCTTTTACCATCTGGTCCGGTCTCACGATCAGGTGCCCCTCAGAAATGGTAAACTGACGAACTCGTGTCAGACCGTGCATTTCACCCGAATCCTCATTACGGAACAGGGTGGATGTCTCGCCGTAACGAAGGGGCAGATCACGGTAGCTGTGCTGCTCTGCCTTGTAAACATAATACTGGAACGGGCAGGTCATAGGACGAAGCGCATAAACCTCTTTGTCCTTTTCCTCATCTCCAAGTACGAACATGCCGTCTTTGTAATGATCCCAGTGTCCGGAAATCTTATAGAGATCACTCTTTGCCATAAGAGGCGTCTTTGTCCGGATGTAACCGCGCTTTGTCTCCTCATCTTCGATCCAACGCTGCAGCTCCTGCATGATGATAACACCGTTCGGCATGATCAGAGGAAGGCCCTGACCGATTACGTCGACCGTTGTGAAAATCTTCATTTCACGGCCAAGTTTGTTATGGTCACGTTTCTTTGCTTCCTCCATCTGCTCCAGATGTTCTTTTAATTCCTCTTTTGTCGCATATGCCGTTCCGTATACACGGGTAAGCATATGATTCTTTTCGCTGCCTCTCCAGTATGCGCCGGAAGCGGAAAGAAGCTTAAATGCCTTTACGCCTTTTGTGCTCATCAGATGAGGGCCGGCACATAAGTCCACCCAGTCTCCCTGGGAATAGAAGGAAATCTCTGCATCCTCTGGAAGATCTTCGATCAGCTCCACTTTATAGGGTTCATTTTTTTCTTTAAAGAATGCGATTGCTTCTTCTCTGGATTTTGTATAACGTTCAATCTTAGCGCCCTTTTTGATGATCTTCTTCATCTCTTTTTCGATTGCATCCAGATCCTCCCGGGAAAATGGAGGACATTCGAAATCATAATAAAAACCAGTATCAATAGAAGGACCGATTGCAACCTTGGCATCCGGATAGAGGGTCTGGACTGCTTCTGCCAGGACGTGAGATGCAGTATGGCGAAGAGCTGCAAGGCCTTTTTCGTCCTTTGCTGTCAGAATGTTAACCTCACAGTCATGATCTACTACTGTACGAAGGTCAACAACTTTCCCATCCACTTCTCCCGCACATGCAGCACGTGCAAGTCCTTCGCTGATGTCAAACGCAATGTCAATAACGGATTTCGGTTCTGCGTATTCTTTTTTGGAACCATCTTTCAATGTGATAATCATTGTTTTTCTCCTCTTTCTTAAAAGATTTTATAAGCTGCTGCAGGGGCGGGCAAAAAATATTTATGATATAAAAAATCCCTTACAATGCATCTGCACTGTAAGGGACGAATGATTCACTCGCGGTTCCACCCTGCTTGCCATGGGATATTCTTTCGTATCAGCCAAAGCCACTTATTTGATGATAACGGAATCACCGGACCGGATTGGGGCCACTCAGAGGTAGTTTTCGGCTGCTTCCCGATAAGGCACTTCCACCTTGCTGCCTCTCTCTGGAACGTTCCACAGCGTACTCGTCTCGTCAACGTGTTTTCTTATTGCTATGCCACACATTATAGCTTTGTAAATTTCATTTGTCAATGAAATCCTCACAAATTCCCGGCAATTTCTCACAATCTTCACAGATTCCCGGCAATTTTCTCCTTCACCAGGGCGAATACCTCACGTACCACATAATGTACCTGCATGATGGCATCTGACGGCGCGGCGATGCCTTCCGCTGCTTCATAGCCCAGCTTTTCGGCAAGCTTCACAGCACGATATACGTGAAAATTATTGGACAGAATCCCCGTACGCGCCTTTGCGCAATTTGTCAGTTCATCTGAAAATACCAGATTCTCCCTCGTATTGGTTGATTTCTCCTCCAGCACAAGACGTTCCCGGAAAATGCCATGCTCAGTGAGATACTCCTCCATACATTTCGCCTCAGTGATGTCCTCGCCGGACCCCTGCCCGCCAGACAGGATCAGAATGGTATCCGGATTTTTCTGCGCATATTCCAAAGCTGCATCAAGGCGCTTTTTCAGCGCGCGGGAGGGTTTGTCTCCTTTTACCTGGGCGCCCAGTACGACCACATACTCCAGATCTTCGCTGCCTTTGGCATGCATTCCCCGGATCACGCCTGCACAGATGACGGCAAAAGCAAGGATTCCCACAATGAGAATAAATTCTGCTGCATAGCGCAGCCATCCCGGAAATAACCCGGGATGCATTTTCCCATAATGGAGGAGTATTCCCCCACCGTACAGTACAAAAGCTGTCAGGAGCCAGATCCACGAAAAATCCGCAGTAACACCGGCGTAAATGACAAGAATCAGATAATAGAGCAGACATACCGTGCCTGCTGCAAAACAGATTCCGCTCATCAGGCCTTCTTATTTATTTCTGCCGCAGCAGAATTTATATTTCTTACCACTTCCGCATGGACACGGATCGTTACGTCCAACCTTATGAGCCTTTACTACAGTACCGGACTTCTTCTGCTCCAGATAGAGTTCTTTCTTTTTCTCAGGAGTGAAGATATTATCCCACTGCGGCAGCTCGTACAGCCATTCTGCTTTTGCATCAACCATGTTTTTATACAGAAGCTCTTTGTCAAAGCAAAGACTTACGGTCGTGTTCTCATCCATCGTCTCAATAGGATTGGGAACCTTTAAGCTGTCATTGATTCCATCAAGGAAACCAACCATTGTCAGGACCTCCTGACCGTATTTCTCAGCGAGTTCCTTAACAGTACCGGTCACTACTTCATCCGGGTTATCCAGAAGCTGTTCGTAAATACCTTTTTCGATATTAAAATAAGTCGCCCAGAATTTCTGAAGCTTGCCCTTGTCAGCCTGCTGGTCATAGGCAATGGCACGCCACTGCTCCAAAATCGTTTTATCACTCATGTTTTAATCCTCTTTTCAAAAAAATTTCGCCTGATTATTATATCATCTTTTCCCGGAAAACACAAATCCTATTTGAGACTTCTGGCATGATCGGCATGATAGCGGGCAGCGCACTTACTATTCACAGCTTAGCCGAATAAGCTTTTTCAATAGTGATCGGTTGAATGGGTTTTACACAGGGGTGTGAGGACCCATTCCTTCATAGAATACCTGTCAAAAAATCATGGCGGGGGGCTATGCGGAATTTTTGCGCCGCCAGACCCCATTTTCCGCAAAAATAAAGGGAAAATCACAGCTTTACATGTCAAATTTTCTCTATACAGAAAAATCATCTTCTGAGACCTCGCTTTTTAAAATCTCCGGGGTCTGAGGACACGGTTTTTCCATATAGATACTTTTTGCATATTAATCTGCAATTTTTTACTTGAATTTCCTGATAAATGGGCTCTGTCCATAAATTTTTTCTGTATGGACCCAGGACTGCTCCTTTCCCAACAGGAGGGCATATATTTCTGAACAGCAGCAACTGTTCTTAGTCTTCTGAGCCAGAGGGATAAAATCAGCCACCCGTAAGGGTCTGGCCTTGACAGGATCCCCAGGCAATGATAAAATGCCTGAAACCCTTTATAATACGGGGCTCCAGGCATTCAGGGGAGGATATAAGTTATTTCATATTTTTTCTTTTGTGTGTATCATTGAAGGGGGTTCCAATGAACATTCTTATTATAGCCATGAAATCTGTTTTTTATACAGAATCAAAGAAGAATTTATATACAAAAGAAATATATCTGTCTATTTCACTCCCAGCTTTTCAAGCTCTCCCGCCGCCTGTTTGAAGTTTTTGAACTGGATAGCATGGATTCCCAGTTTTCTGGCCGCTTCGCAGTTTTCCGCACGGTCATCCAGGAAAACCGTTTCCGACGGTTCCAGATTATAGCGTCCCAGAACCGTTTTATAAATCTCCGGCTCCGGTTTGATCTGCTTCACCTCGCAGGAAAAAATAATTCCGTCCATATTTTTCAGGAAAGACATCATGGGTCTTGTTTTTTCCAGTGTATACTCACAGTAATTGGACAGGATATACAGATGATATCCCTGGCTTTTCAGGTATTTTGTCCAGGTTTGGGCGTAATCCAGCGGGGAAATGGTTTCGTATGATCTTTTCAGTACTTCCCGCACATCGCTCTCGTACTGAGGAAGAGCAGCCACAAATTTTTCTGCATACTCCTCTTCGGAAAGCTCTCCTTTATCTCTTTCATTCCAGGTCTGGCTTAAGAAAATCTTTTCCGCCATGGCATCATACTCTTCCTTTGGAAAGCCGAAGCCCTTCAGATAGCCTTCCCAGTCGTATTTGACCAGGACCTGTCCCACATCAAAAATGATATTCTTCACAGCGCTGTCTGCCTCCTTCTTTTTGTTATCCACCAGACGGTACACCATCCAAAACGCATACCCCAGGACAGGGACAAGAATGACCATCCCCAGGGATGCACGGAACATCCCTGCCGCATTTTCACCGCTTCCAAATGCGAACACCATGGGAAGGCAGCACACCGCAAGAAGAACAACGATTCCAAGAATCGCTGCCGCTCTCTTAAAATTTTTCATAATTCCTCCGGATATCGTAAGAGCGCCGGAGGAATACTCCGGCGCATATTTTTGTATTATTTATTTCTGTAAATGATGTCGTTTCTTCCCGGTCCGTTGGAAACCATTGTGATCGGGAATCCAATGTGTTCTTCCACAAACTCAACATATTTCCGGCAGTTTTCCGGAAGATCCTCGTATTTTTTGATTCCACGGATATCGCATTTCCATCCGGGAAGTTTTTCCAGAACCGGCTTTGCTTTTTCCAGTTTTGCGGTGGTCGGGAACTCGGTGGTCACTTCACCGTCAATTTCATAGCCTACGCAAACCGGAATCTCATCCAGATAGCCCAGTACGTCCAGTACGGTAAATGCCACATCTGTTGTTCCCTGCAGACGGCAGCCATATTTGGATGCCACACAGTCAAACCACCCCATACGTCTCGGACGTCCGGTCGTAGCGCCATACTCACCGCCGTCACCGCCGCGTCTTCTCAGTTCATCTGCCTCCTCTCCGAAAATCTCGGAAACAAATGCACCTGCGCCGACTGCGCTGGAGTAAGCCTTACATACGGTAATAATCTTTTTGATTTCGTATGGAGGTACACCCGCACCAATCGCACCATAGGCTGCCAGTGTAGAAGAAGACGTAACCATCGGATAAATACCATGATCCGGATCCTTCAGAGTTCCCAGCTGGCCCTCCAGCAGGATCTCCTTGCCCTCTTTGATGGCATCCCACAGATAAAGGGAAACATCACATACATATGGCTCCACCATTTTTTTGTATTCCATCAGCTCAGCAAACAGCTCATCCGGATTGAGGAGTGGTTTGTGATACAGATGCTCCAGAAGCACATTCTTTGTCTCACATACGCTTACCAGCTTCTCTTTCAGACGTTCTTCGTCAAACAGCTCGCTTACCTGGAAGCCGATTTTTGCATATTTGTCAGAATAAAAAGGTGCAATACCGGATTTGGTAGAGCCAAAGGATTTTCCTCCCAGGCGCTCCTCCTCATACTGGTCAAACAGAATGTGATACGGCATTACCATCTGTGCCCTGTCGGAAATCAGGATCTTCGGTGCCGGCACTCCTCTGCTGACAATTTCGTTATATTCCTTAAAAAACACCGGAATGTTCAGTGCCACGCCATTTCCGATCACACTTGTGGTGTGGTTGTAAAATACACCGGATGGAAGGGTATGGAGTGCGAATTTACCATAATCATTTACGATCGTATGTCCCGCATTCGCTCCTCCCTGGAATCTTACGATAATATCAGCTTCCTGGGCCAGCATATCGGTAATCTTACCTTTTCCCTCATCTCCCCAGTTTGCTCCAACTACTGCTTTGATCATAACACTTTGTTCCTCCTCGTGTTTTTCTCTGTCATGTAACCGGTAAAAAACCGGC
>JALERH010000095.1 GCA_022764275.1 Blautia sp.
ACAAATGTTAGATAAAAAAGTAGTCGAGCTGTTAAATCAGCAGGTAAACAAAGAATTCTATTCTGCATACTTATACCTGGATTTTTCCAATTTCTATTATGACCAGGGCCTGGACGGATTCGGCAACTGGTATAAGATTCAGGCACAGGAAGAGCGCGACCATGCTCTCCTTTTCATCCAGTACCTTCAGAACAACGGGGAAAAAGTTGTTCTGGAAGCCATTGACAAACCTGCCATTGACCTGGTAAGCGCGAAAACCGTACTGGCAGAGGGATTAAAACACGAGCAGTACGTAACAAGCCTGATCCACAACATCTATGATGCTGCTTATTCCGTAAAGGATTTCCGTACCATGCAGTTCCTTGACTGGTTCGTAAAAGAGCAGGGCGAGGAAGAAACAAATGCAGACGGTCTCGTAAAGAAATTTGAGCTGTTCGGAGACGATCCAAAGAGCCTCTACATGCTGGACAGCGAACTGGGTGCACGTGTATATTCCGCCCCGTCTCTGGTACTGTAATATGAATCCGGACAAGATCATATGCTCCTGCTATAAAGTCACCAAGGGCGATGTTGCCCGCGCCGTTGATGAGGGAGCTGCTTCTTTCAAAGAAGTAAAAAAGGCAACCAAAGCAGGAAAGGCCTGCGGAAAATGTAAGAAAAAAGTCAAAAAGCTGACGAAAAAGCTCTTAAGCAAGAAAGAAAAATAGTCTCCTTTCAAGCGAAAACAGGCATGTCGGAATATCTCAATGAGAGTTTCCGGTATGCCTGTTTTTGTCAGCTCCAGGTTTTCCTGAATAACAATCCCTTATTCCGGTATTTGCCACTATTTCCACCATTTTCAGTTCCTCTGTGAATATGCAGTTGGGAATTTCGTTTTTTTCCACCTTTTCCATGCACTCCTGAAAATCGAACCATTTCACCTCTGACACTTCTTCCTTCTGGAGGGAAAACGTCTCCGGCTCCCTGTCCAGCCACAGTGCATACACATTGCTCACCTGGTTATCATGAAAAACCTTTCCGTGGAATGTATCCTGAAATTCAAAGCATCTCTGTCCACAATAAATCAGTTCTTCCGGCTTCACCTCGCATCCCAGTTCTTCTTTCAGTTCCCGAACCGCAGATGACACAAAATCCACTCCTGCAGGTATATGGCCTGCGCTGGAAATGTCATAGCAGCCCGGAAAAGAATCCTTATTTTCACTTCTTTTCTGAAGCAGAACCTGCAATCTGCCCTCTTTCCTCCTCACGATCCACACATGTGATGTCCGGTGACGGATTCCCAACGTATGTGCCTGCTCTCTTTCCACCTGCTCACCAGTGGGTATGCCTCTCTTATCCACAACATCCACAATTTCCATATACATTCTCTCCTGTCGTTTTTACAGAATACGCTCAAACGCAATTCTGGCATCCCCGTCTTCACTGCCGCCTTTAAGGATAATCGTACCACAGGGGACAAATCCGGCTTTTTTCAACGCTCTCTGCATGGGCATATTTCCCGGATGTGTATCGATACGGACGGAACCAAATCCAAGCTTCTCCGCCATGGAAAACCCATGCGCAAACATCTGTCCTGCCACGCCTTTTCCTTTGCTTTCATCCGACACACAGACCCGATGCATGGACGCATATGGTGCATCCGTCAGCCATTTTCCGTCAATCTCGCCATAAGAAACATCCGGTGTCGTCTGGAACGCAAAGACACCCAGAACATTCTCGTCTTCCACGGCCAGCCACGCCATCTGATTTTTGATGTCTTCTTCCCATACTTCCCGTGAAGGATAACCCTTCTGCCACTGGTCAAGCCCAAGACGCTTCAATTGTGCCTTTGCCTCGGATGTGATCCGGCACATCTCCTCAAGATGCTCTGCTTTTGCTAATATAAATTCCATGGTTGTTCCCCCTTATTTACTGTTTCTTATTCTACTATCAGATATCCCGTTTGTTCAAGTATTTTCTCAAGAAGTTATGCAAGCCCATTCCTGGGCATATATAAAACTCAGGCTTTTCATCTTCCAGAAGGAATGATAAAATGAATTGCGAATGGAGGCAGTGAAAAAAATGCGTTATGTAAAACCACATTATTATGATAAATTTCAGTGTGCAGCCGACCGATGTGCGGATACGTGCTGCGCAGGATGGCAGATTGTAATTGATGACGACTCTCTGGAAAAATATGGAGAAGTCAAAGGGGCTTTTGGAAGCCGCCTGCGAAATTCCATCGACTGGCAGGAGGGCGTTTTTTATCAGTATAACCGACGATGCAGCTTTTTAAATGAAAAGAATTTCTGTGACATTTATCAGGAACTCGGAAAAGACGCCTTATGTGAAACCTGTCGGATGTACCCCCGGCATGTGGAAGAGTACGAGGGACTTCGGGAATTATCCCTCACCCTCTCCTGTCCTGTTGCTGCGGAAATGATACTGGGCTGCAAAGAAAAGGTGCAATTCGAGGAATCTTTTACGGACGAAGAGGATGATTTTGAAGAATTTGATTTTCTGATGTTCTCCCAACTGGAAGATGCCAGAGATGTGATATTCAAAATCCTTCAGAATAGGGAATGGGATCTGCGTTTTCGGATTTTCGCTGTCTCTTCTCTGGCAGAGGAATTTCAGAAATGCATGGATGAAGAAAGAGCATATGACATTGATAATCTGCTTGTAAAATATTCAGAGAACATAGAGGATGTCTTTGCGGAATATTCCAATAAGCAAAATTTTGCCTGTACCTCTGCCCTAAAAGAAATTTCGCAAATACCAGAGCAATATGATAATACCTATGAGCGCCGCCTGAAGGAATGGGGACTTCTCAACCGTCTGGAGAGACTTCGTCCCGAATGGGCTGAAGTTCTCCTGAAATGTAAAGCGCTTCTGTATTCCAATGGAAAAGACCATTATGCAAACATCTGCCGGGAGTTTCAAAATGCCTGCGGTTTTGACAGCAGCCAGAAGGAACAATGGTCTGTCATGGGAGAACAGCTTATGATGTTTTTCGTTTATACCTATTTCTGCGGAGCAGTCTACGATGATATGGTACGCACGAAAATGGGAATCGCAGTCTTTTCACTGACATGGATTCAGGAGCTTCTCATGGCGAGATGGCTGGAAAACGGGAAAAAACTGGAGTTTTCTGATGTGACGGAAATTGCATGGCGCTATGCAAGAGAGGTTGAGCATTCCGACCAGAATCTGGACATGCTGGAGGAATGGCTGGAAAAATCTTTCAAATAATAACAGGGGGCATTCTGCCCCCTGCTCGTTTCCATCTATTCCTCTTTTTTGACC
>JALERH010000133.1 GCA_022764275.1 Blautia sp.
GTGAATCGAACATTCCCAAAAACCGAATAAGATAGGAGGAAAACCAACATGGCTTACAACAATAGAGGCGAAAGACCAGATTCTCCAATGAAGAGAAGAGGCGGCCGCAGAAGAAAAAAAGTTTGTGTATTCTGTGGTAAAGAGAACAACGAAATCGATTACAAGGATGTAGCAAAATTAAGAAAGTACGTTTCCGAGAGAGGAAAAATCCTTCCGAGAAGAATCACCGGAAACTGTGCAAAACATCAGAGAGCTCTGACTGTTGCTATCAAGAGAGCCCGTCATCTTGCTTTGATGCCATACATCCAGGACTAATTTAACCAACGGTACCGTCATCCGCGAGGGTGGCGGTATTTTTTATACTTATTCTATGGTAAAATACGTCGCAATCTGCTATAATAGCAGTTGATTCCTGGTGTATGATCCGTAAATGGCAGATACACTGTGAGGCGTTTTTGAAGAGAATGGAAAGAACTATGAAAGAGAAACTGAAATTTAAAGGGCCGATGAAGCAATTTATGAGATGGCCGCTGTATTTATCCCTTCTTCTGGTCGTCATAAATGTCGTGATATACATGGTGGATGTAAAAGCAGGCATTTTTGTGACCTTCGGGCTGGTCATTTACATTGTCTCTGCAATCGGGATATCCCTGTACCACAGGCCGATGATTCTGAACGATCTGATTGCTTTTGCCAATCAATACGATGTACTTGAAAAAAGAATGCTGGAGGATCTGGCCCTTCCCTATGCCATTATGGATACCAATGGGAAGATGATCTGGTCAAACAAAATCTTTTCACAGCTTACAGGTAAGGATCAGTTTTATAAAAAGCATGTGAGTAATATTTTTCCGGAAATTACACTGGACAAGCTGCCAATCCCGGAAGAACAGGAAATTACCGAGTTAAGTACGCAGCTGGGAGATCGGATCTATCGTGTCTCCATGCAGCTTGTGACCATGAAGGATGTGGTGAATGATGCGAAAATCCTGGAAAATGTGGACAGCGAGTTCAGCCTTATCGCCATGTACCTTTACGATGAGACAGAATTAAAGGAATACATTCAGAAAAATGAAGATGACAAGCTGGTAGTGGCACTGGCCTATCTGGATAATTACGAGGAAGCACTGGAGAGCGTGGAGGAAGTGCGGCGCTCGCTGCTTATCGCGCTGATCGACCGAAAGATCACCAAATATTTTTCCAATTTTGACGGCCTGGTGAGAAAGCTGGAAAAGGATAAATATTTTCTCATTATGCGTCAGAGCTCTCTGGAAGCACTGAAGGAGCAGCGGTTCCACATTCTGGATGAAGTAAAAACGGTAAATATCGGAAACGAAATGGCAGTCACTTTAAGTATCGGTATCGGTCTGAACGCAGCCAGCTATCTGCAGGATTATGAATATTCCCGGATCGCCATCGAAATGGCATTAGGCCGTGGCGGTGATCAGGTTGTGATCAAAAATGGCAATTCCATTACCTATTTTGGCGGGAAGGCCCAGCAGATGGAAAAGACGACCCGGGTAAAAGCCAGAGTTAAGGCACAGGCATTAAAGGAGTTTATGAGCACCAAGGATCGGGTAGTGGTCATGGGACACAAGATTACAGATGTGGATGCTCTTGGAGCTGCCATCGGTATTTACCGTGCAGGTAAGACCCTGGGAAAACCGGTTCATATCGTGGTGAATGATCCGACGACCTCGATCCGGCCGCTGATGGCAGGATTTACCAACAATCCGGATTATGAGCCGTCGATGTTTGTGGAAAGCTCTCAGGCAAAAGAGTTGGTGGATAACAATACCGTTGTTGTGGTGGTGGATACGAATAAACCAAGTTATACGGAATGTCAGGAACTCCTCTATCTGACAAAGACCATTGTAGTAATGGACCATCACAGAAGGGGCAGTGAGGTTATTCAGAATGCCGTTCTTTCCTACGTGGAGCCATATGCTTCCTCCACCTGTGAAATGGTGGCAGAAATTTTGCAGTATTTTTCCGACGATCTTCGTCTGCGCAATCTGGAGGCGGATTGTCTGTACGCCGGCATTGTGATCGATACAAATAATTTCACGACGCGTTCCGGTGTCCGTACCTTTGAGGCGGCGGCATTTCTACGCAGAAGTGGTGCCGATATCACCAGAGTGCGTAAACTGCTTCGGGATAATATCGATTCCTATAAAGCAAGGGCAGAAGCAGTGCGTACTGCACAGATTTACAAGGGATGTTTTGCCATCGCAAAATGTCCGAGCGAGGGTCTGGAGAGTCCTACTGTGGTAGGAGCCCAGGCTGCGAATGAGCTTTTAAATATTGCAGGTGTGAAGGCTTCTTTTGTCCTTACAACCTACAATCATGAAGTATATATCAGCGCCCGTGCCATTGATGAGATCAATGTGCAGGTGATGATGGAAAAGATGGGCGGCGGCGGACATCTGAATATTGCCGGAGCCCAGGTAAAAGCAACGGTCGAGGAAACAGAGCAGATGCTCAAAGACATCATCGATCAGTTATATCAGGAAGGAGAACTTGACCAATGAAAGTAATTCTGTTAGAAGATGTGAAAGCACTCGGAAAAAAAGGCGAAATTGTAAATGTAAGCGACGGCTATGCCAGGAACATGATTCTTCCAAAGAAACTTGGAGTGGAGGCAACGCCGAAAAATTTAAATGATCTGAAGCTTCAGAAAGCCAATGCTGAAAAGGTGGCACAGGAAAACCTGGAAGCAGCCAGAGCATTTGCCAAAGATCTGGAAGATAAGGAAATCATCCTGACTCTGAAAGTCGGTGAAGGCGGAAGAACCTTCGGTTCCATTTCCACGAAGGAGATTTCCGAAGCAGCAAAGACCCAGTTAAACCTTGATATTGACAAGAAAAAGCTTCAGCTTCCCACTCCGATCAAAAATCTCGGTGTCACAAATGTACCGGTCCGTCTGCACCCGAAGGTGACAGGCAGCCTGAAAGTGTGGGTTAAGGAAGCTCAGTAGGAAAAATGGAAGAAGCACTCATCAAGAGGATTCTGCCTCACAGTATAGAAGCGGAGCAGTCGGTCATTGGCTCCATGATCCTGGACAGAGATGCCATTCTGGTGGCTTCTGAGATCCTGACCAGCGACGATTTTTATCAGAGGCAGTACGGGATCATTTTTGACGCGATGGTGGAACTGTGCAATGAAGGAAAACCGGTAGATCTGGTTACTCTTCAGGACAGACTGAAGGAAAAAGAACTTCCTCCGGATATCAGCAGCATGGAGTATGTGCGGGATCTTATTTCTGCTGTACCGACTTCCGCCAATGTGAAATATTATGCGAATATTGTAAGTGAGAAAGCGGTTCTCAGAAGACTGATCAAGGTCAATGAGGAAGTTGCGAATTCCTGTTATCTGGAAAAGGAAAGCACCCAGATGATTTTGGATGAAGCGGAAAAGAAGCTTTTTCATGTATTGCAGCGCCAGACAGGGGATGATTATGTCCCGATTCAGCAGGTGGTGCTCAATGCCATCAATAATATTGAAAAAGCATCCAAACTGAAGGGCTCTGTAACAGGAATCCCCACAGGATTTGTGGACCTGGATTATAAGACTTCCGGGATGCATCCGTCGGATCTGGTGCTGATCGCAGCGCGTCCTTCCATGGGAAAGACGGCGTTTGTATTAAATATTGCCCAGTATATGGCTTTTCGAAAAGATGTTACGGTGGCAATCTTCAGTCTGGAGATGTCCAAGGAGCAGCTGGTAAACCGTCTTCTTGCCATGGAGTCCCATGTAGATTCCCAGAATCTGCGAACCGGTAACCTGAAAGATGAAGACTGGACAAAGCTGGTGGAGGGAGCAGACATCATCGGACGCTCCAATCTGATCATTGATGATACCCCGGGTATCTCCATCTCCGAGATGCGGTCAAAATGCAGGAAATATAAACTGGAGCATAATCTTGGAATCATTATGATCGACTATCTTCAGCTTATGTCCGGAAGCGGTAAATCCGATTCCAGACAGCAGGAGATTTCTGAGATATCGCGCTCCTTAAAGGCTTTGGCCCGTGAAATGAATGTGCCGGTCATTGCCCTTTCTCAGTTAAGCCGTGCTGTGGAACAGAGACCGGATCACCGGCCAATGCTTTCTGACCTTCGAGAATCAGGAGCGATCGAGCAGGATGCGGATGTGGTTATGTTCATTTATCGTGATGATTATTACCACAAAGATACAGAAAAAAAGGATATTGCAGAGATTATCATTGCCAAGCAGAGAAACGGCCCTATCGGAACCGTGGAGCTGGTATGGCTGCCGCGGTACACGCAGTTTGTAAACATGAAAAAGTAGAGCCGTGCGCCTGCAGATATAGAAATACCCGGGAAAGTATTTACATTTTCCCGGGTATTTCTATATCTGCAGGCATAGGGCGAAGCCATACACCGAGCAGCGGACGCTGCGAGGTGAGAGCACGGCGTTAATTTGGCAGTTATGCCAAATTATGTCGACCTGTTTTGCTTGAAATCCATGCCTGTTTTGCTATAATAAAAGAAGCGAATTTATGCAGCCGCAAGCAAATCAGTTTTTCCGGCTGTATGGATTTCATATAAGGAGGGGTAGTATGGAAAAACGGTACACCGTTACCCAGGCTGCTGAAATGACAGGGGTCAAATCCTATGTCCTGCGTTACTGGGAGGACGAGCTAGACCTTCGCATCGGCAGAAATGAACTGGGGCACCGTTACTACACCGGATATGATATTCAGCTTTTTATGAATATTAAAGAACTGAAGAGCCGCGGACTGCAGTTGAAAGCAATTAAGGATCTGCTTCCAAAGATTGCCCACAGGGCTCCTGGCTCCACGGAAAGCAAAATAAAACTTCTGGAGGGTGAGAACACAGAAGCAGTTTCCGAAGAAAATGTACAGCAAAAGGAAGCGGAGATGATCGAGCCCGGGGAAAGGGAAGATATCCTGGATAACAGGAGAGAGAACGAAAAAATACTGGAGTTTCAGGAAATTCTGGAACGCCTTATTACACAGGAAATACATGCAAAAAATGACGGAGAAGCCAGATGCCGTTCTCTGGATGCGGCAATCCGGCGCCAGCAGCTTGCCAGGAAAGAAGCAGCAGTATCTGCAGAAAAACGAAACAGAAAAAAGAATAAGGTACATAACTGAAAAAAAGGAGCTCTGATCGAGCTCCTTCTTTAATATGTGGATTATTCCTGGCTGATAGCGCCGGTCGGACATGCATCTGCACAAGTACCGCACTCAACACATGCATCAGGATCGATTACGTAATGCTCATCGCCCTGAGAAATAGCCTCAGATGGGCATTCAGCTTCGCAAGTTCCACAGCTTACACATTCGTCAGAAATTACATATGCCATAATAGTATCCTCCTTTTAATCTCTTTTGCCCCCTGTTCGGGTTCTACACACATTCTAATATATCTGACATAGGATTACAAGTATAAAATTATAAACAAATTTTTAGATTTATGGCGGTTGCGCAAAGTGATTTTTGGTATTATAATAAACTGACATGGGAAAGGCTTCCCATTTTTCAAAACAAAAAGGAGGAAATAGATCATGGCACAGGTGACAAAAGACATGCAGATCGGCCAGCTGCTTCAGTTAGATCCTAATATTGCAGTCATTCTTATGAGAGCAGGTATGCATTGTATCGGCTGCCCGTCTTCCCAGATGGAATCTCTGGAGGAAGCTGCGATGGTACACGGAATGGACGCTGATTTACTTGTACAGCAGATTAACGATTTTCTTGGAAAGTAATCAGACTGACGTTATAGTAAATGCACTGCCATATATGCAGTTTGCCTGATTTATCGGGCATAAAAAAGGACCGGGATATCCCCGGTCCTTTTTGAATGCCCCTATCTGCAAAAAAATGTGTTAAAGCTGTGTAAGCTGCTGGAGTGCTCTTGCAAGGATCAGTTCTCCGTGCTCTTTCAAATGTGCTTCACCGGCGAGGGTAAAAGCACGTCCGCTGCCATACTCGGACAGAATATTGCATACTTTGTTAAACTCCTCCGGTGTACAGGCTGACTGGTGAATCACCAGCTGATAGCTGCCGTTTGCGGGGTCTTTATACAGAGTGTTTTTTCCTGTAAAGAAACCGCCCAGACCATGAGCTGCGGCAATGACGTCATCAAACTCCTGGAAAACGTAAAGACGGGTCAGGTCGACTGTCTCTTCTGTGGCAGAAGGCTTCGCGGCAGATGCGGCGGGCTTTTCCTGCTTTTGGGATGCACTCCTTTGTCTGGCTTCGCTGAGTTTCTGGAAAATATCAATAATATTGTCAGCGCCGTCAAACTGAATGGAATCCTGCCGGCTGCTCTTATACGGTGAAAATTTGGAAAAGCGGGTATCCAGCTCTTCCGGGTCTTCCACCTTCGTAATGATGAGAATGATGCTGTCTGTGTTCACCGGAATGGCTTCGATCATCAGCGGAATATTGTCTGCCTCAAATCCGAACTCAATCTGCGCCTGATGCATCATTTCCCGGAAAAGATTTTTGGCTTTTTCCGTGCCGTATGCAAGCTCGCTGATCCGAATCTGGTAACTCTCCAGATCTTCCTTTGTAAGGGTGCAGCGAATCTGGTTGTCATTTATTTTTTCTATTTTCATATTTTCACATCCTGTTCTTCAATGGAATGGTATAAGGCTTCTATTCTATACTTTATAAATATGATTCTACATTGTATAATATATGGCTCAAAAGTGCAAGAGGGAAAGAACTGCTAATTTTGCAATTCTAAAATAATTAAAAACCAATCGTAAACTTTTTCAAAATTTGACAAAAGCGCTTGCATCCTCTCCGGGAATCGGTATAATAGAAAACAGGAAAAGAAACTTGGCCGATGGTTTTGTAAAAAAATTGTAACCCGTTGACCAGGAGTTCGCTTAAAATATTAACATTTTTTTATGTCTGCCGCCAATGTTTGTCCTGCAGCATTCTTGCTGTGGCGGTGTACCAGTTTCCCTTAAGATGAAATGAACCATCCATACAAGTATCTTTTTCGGAACCTATTACGGTGTTTTCTGAAATCAAATCCAAAGAAGAAAGGAGGATAGGACACGGAACGTATATCACGACCTAAAAAGAAGAAAAAGGCCTGCAAGCCTCTGAAAAAGGAACTGGAGCTTTACCGGGAAAGAGGGATTTCCCTTTACCTGGATGGAGAACCCAGTACCCCGAAAAACATTGCAAAAGCCTGTCAGATTGCAGATGAAGGAGGGTATATGCGGGACTATACAGAAGATGAAAATGGTCTGATCGCCCGGGTCGATTTCGACTTTATCGGGACGCGGTAACCGAAAGAGAAACAATAGAGAAAGGAGTCCTCCCAAAGCGGCAAGTAATTCCCCTACTCATACGAACCATCTGGGAGGACTTCCCAAAAGCATTAATAAAGTATAAATAAATTGTGAAAAGTCGAATTTTGTAATGAAATATCCGGGTAATGTGGTATAATGATATCGTTTCACGAAGAAAAATCACCGAAAGGAAATGATTATGAAGAAGAGAAAAAGTCCGGTTGTATTTGTATGTATTCTGATTGCAATAGTGGCAGTTCTTGGTATTGCCACACATGTGATCCTGAAATATATTCCGACCAGACAGAAGATGGATTTGAATGAATATTACGGGGAAACGGGAGATGGAGAGGCTGTGATCGTGATCGGTACAGAAATCCTGGAGCAAAGAGGAACTGTAACCGGTGATCTGGTTTATCTGCCTGTTGATGTGGTAACCACCTATTTAAACCAGAGATACTACTGGGATGCCGGAAACCAGCAGGTACTTTATGCAACTCCTGCCGAACTGACCAGCGCACCGGCGATGGAAGAACCTGGAAGCGACGTCTGGCTGAAGGATGGAACCGTCTGCCTGAGCCTTGACTATATCAGAAGATACACGGATCTGGATGTCAGTGTGTATCAGAACCCTTCCCGTATTGCGATACAGAAGCAGTTTGACGGGATTCAGACCGTTACCGTGAATAAGGATACATATGTCCGTTACCGCGGAGGAATCAAATCTCCGGTACTGACCAAAGTAAAGAAAGGTGACACGCTGATCTTTATGGAGGAGCTGGAAAACTGGACGCAGGTAGCTACCTGGGACGGATATATCGGCTATGTGGAGAAAAAGAAAATCAGTGCTCCCCAGGAAACCAGTATGGAGCGCAGCTTTGAGAGAGAAGAGTATACCTATCTGACGATGGAAGAACCAGTCAATATGGTATGGCATCAGGTGATGTCTGCTGAGGCAAATGCGGGGCTTGCAGATGCAATTCAGAACATGACGGGCGTGAATGTGATTTCGCCAACCTGGTTCTCTGTTACGGATAACAGCGGAAATATCTCAAATTTTGCCACAGCAGATTATGTTGCCCTTGCTCATGAGCGGGGACTGCAGGTCTGGGGACTTGTGGATAATTTCAGTGAGAATGTAACGACTACAGAATTGCTTTCCAATACCGCAGCCAGACAGAATCTGATCAGCCAGCTTGTCAGTGCATCTGTGGAAGCCGGAATCGATGGAATCAATGTGGATTTTGAGTATCTAAGGGAAGATGTCGGCCCGCATTTCCTGGAATTTTTGCGAGAGCTTTCCATTGAATGCCATAAGAATAATCTGGTGCTGTCTGTGGACAATCCGGTGCCGGAGGATTTTACCAGCCACTATGACAGAGCAGAACAGGGCCGGGTGGTTGATTATGTGATCATTATGGGATACGATGAGCACTATGTCGGCTCTGAAGAGGCCGGTTCCGTTGCATCTTTGCCGTGGGTGGAGAAAGGAATCCAGGACACTCTTGCAGAAGTTCCTGCCGAAAGAGTGATCAATGCAGTTCCTTTCTATACCAGACTGTGGAAAACAGAAGCCGGAACTCTTTCCAGTGAGGCAATCGGTATGGATCAGGCGCAGGAGGTTGTGTCTTCCAACAATGCGGAGATTTACTGGGACAATGATGTGAGCCAGTATTACGGGTCTTTTGAAAAGGATGGAATCCGCTATCAGATCTGGATGGAGGAAGGGGAATCCATTGCTGCCAAGGTGCAGCTTGCAAAAAAATATAATCTTGCCGGGGTTTCTGCCTGGAAGCTGGGCTTTGAGAACAGCGGCATCTGGCAGGTTATCACGGACAATCTGAATAAATGATAATAAAAGCACTCCCTGCGGCATATACTAAAATAAGTATGTCAGGGGGTGCTTTGTGTTGAAAAGACATTTCATGGAACTTGCGATGGCCTGTCTCCTGCTGATCTGCTTTTATTTTCTGTCCAGGGAGGCAGCCACGGTATCAAACCAGATGAGCAATCAGAAAGTAATCGTGGTGGACGCAGGACACGGGGGCGCAGACCCTGGAATGATCGGTGTGGGCGGCCTGGAAGAAAAAGGAATCAATCTTGCCATTGCTGTAAAAGTAAAGGAAGAGCTGGAAAGCAGCGGATTTACCGTTGTAATGACCCGGGAGGAAGATGTGGGACTTTATGATGACTCCTCCCACAATAAAAAAGCCCAGGATCTGCAGAAACGGATTTCCATTATTCAGGAGGTGAAACCGCTTCTGACGGTGAGTATTCATCAGAACAGCTATGAGGACTCTTCCGTACGTGGCCCGCAGGTGTTTTATTATAAGGACTCTCCGGAAGGGGAAAAACTGGCAGGGATTCTTCAGGAAAAACTGAATACAGAGCTGGAAGTGGAACGGCCCAGGGTGGAAAAGGGCAACACGAGTTATTACCTGCTGAAACGCAGTCCCGGTATTCTGAATATCATTGAATGCGGATTCCTTACGAACCCTGATGAGGCAGCACTTTTACAGGAAGAAGCGTATCAGCGGAAGGTTGCCAGGGCTTTGGTGGAGGGAATCTGCGAGTACCTGGATCAGGGGAATACATAAAGGCAGCAGAGCCGAAATGGAAAATATGTGCGTTTTGTGTGAAGCCGCTTTTCAGGCGGGATGGATTCTGTTATACTTGGAAAAGAGATTGTGATTGGAGAAACTGCAATAATGTTTGGAATTTTATACCTGATACTGGCGTTCCTTTTGGGAAAAGAGATTGTGGGAGTACTGCTCCCGAATAGAAAAGGAGCAGATGGAGCTGCTGTTTCTGAGATATGGGTGGTGCTTCCGGCTTCCTTTGGAGTGGGTACCCTGTTCATGACCTGGGCCGTCTATGTGGTATCCTGGATTGCAAGTGTGTGCATGGGAAGCAAAAGTCCTCTTTTGCCGGGAAATCTGGTGGTAATGTCTGCAGCGCTTCTGGCAGCTGCAGCGATCTATACAAAAAGATGGCACAGGAGAGAAGACACAACGGAAAGAAGGAGATTCATAAAAGGGCGGTTTGAAGTCCGGGAGGCGGTATTTTTTGGATCCCTTCTGATATTTGTCACGTGGATTATGTTTTATGTATTCCATATGAAAAATGGATATTTATATTCCGGTTTTTCCGTGTATGGAGACTATGCACCCCATACGGCAATGATGAGATCCTTTTCTTATGGAAATAATTTTCCCACCCAGTATCCTCACTTTGGCGGGGAGGACGTGAAATATCATTTCATGTTCCAGTTTCTGGCGGGAAACCTGGAATACCTGGGAATGCGCATCGATTTTGCGTACAACAGTGTGAGCATCCTGTCACTTCTGGGCTTTTTTATGATGCTGTACGCACTTGCCAAAAGGCTTACAGGAAGCTTCGCAGGAGGTGTTCTCTCCGTTGCTTTTATGGTATTTCGAAGTGGGACAGCCTTTTTCCGATTTGTATGGGAACATATCCAGGCAGGTGATCTTTGGAGTACGCTTGCCGAAAACACCAGCTTTATTGGCTATACGACAAACGAAAACTGGGGACTCTGGAATTTTAATGTGTATCTGAATCAGCGGCATCTGGCTTTTGGATTGATTCTGGTGGCACTTGCCATCTGGATTTTCCTGGAGTGGGTGGAAGCCGGTACAGCCCACGGGGAAAAAGGTCTGGTGTGGTTCCGGGATCGTATTTTTTCAAAGGTGGCCTGGAAAAGCCGGAACATGGAATGCGCTCTTCTGATGGGCATGATCCTGGGGCTTTGTTCCTTCTGGAATGGGGCGGCAGTAATCGGTGGGCTTTTGATTTTGATGGGATTTGCTGTTTTTTCAGATGGAAAACTGGATTATCTGCTTTTGGCAGTTGTAACCGTGGGATTTTCGCTGCTTCAGACAAAAATCTTTATCCGGGGGGAGGCTGTGAAACCATCCCTGTATTTTGGGTTCCTGGCAGAGGACAAGACGGTGATGGGTGTTTTGGCCTATCTGTTTGAAATCAGCGGATTTTTCTTTCTGGGAATCGTCGTCCTTCTGTTTTTTCTGAAGCGGCGGGAGAGGGCAGTTCTGATAAGCTTTTTATTCCCGGCAGTTTTTGCATTTTTTGTTTCTCTGACGCCGGATGTGAATGTGAATCATAAGTATATCATGATTTCCTATGCCTTTCTGGCGGTTTTGTGGGGAACGGCAGCGGCAAAGCTGTTTTCGGGAAAAGCATGGAAAAAAGCAGCAGCGGTTGTGCTGGCTTTATGCCTGATGGCAACGGGAATGTATGATTTTGTGGTAATCTTAAAGGATAACGATGGAAGTCACAGGGTCCGGGTAAAAATGGACAGTGATGTGACTGCATGGCTTGAGGAAAATCTTGAAAGTGATGATCTTTTGCTGACTCCGGAATACAGTATGAACGAGGTGACCATGTCAGGAGTGATGATGTATCTGGGATGGCCCTACTATGCCTGGTCGGCAGGATATGATACATATTACCGTGCAGAGAAGGCTGTTTTGATCTACACAACAGAAGATGATCAGACATTGAAAGATACGGTGGAAGAGGAAAAGATTACATACATCCTGTACGAAGACGGGATGGAATTCGAACAGCACAATTGCCGGGAGAATGTAATTTCGAGAAATTACCCCAAAGTTTATGAGTCAAAGGATGGGAGAATCAGAATTTATGGAACACAGCGATGACAAAAAAAGAAACTGGGCGATAAAGGCAGTCCTTGCGGCGGCTTTGACAGCGCTTTCTGCCTTTTTACTGAAAGGAGATGTGTGGACGTTCTGGACATGGTGGCTGCTTGCCGCACTTATGGGACTTGCGGCCATGCCGGTGACCGGACAGCTTTTTTCCAGATTTGATGATAAGGGATGGATTTTTTCCAAGGTTCTGGCGATTGCGGTAACCGGATATCTCACCTGGCTGCTGGTATCGGTGAAGCTTTTGCCTTTTACCGCCGTTGCCTGTATTGGCGTTACAGTGGTGTGTGCAGGAGTCTGCTTTTTTCTCTTTTTAAGACAGACAAAGAAAGGAACGGAATGCTTCCCCACAGAGCATCTATCCCTGGTTTACTGGGAGGAAGTGATCTTTTTCGCGGCATTTCTCATGTGGACATACCTGGCAGGCTTTCATCCGCAGGCATATGGCACGGAGAAATTTATGGACTACGGTTTCATGGAAGCCATGATGCGCAGCACCACCCTTCCGGCCAAAGACATCTGGTATTCAGAGGGACATATCAATTATTATTACGGCGGCCAGTATTTTGCCGTATTTCTGACAAAGCTTTCCTGTACAAAGGTTGAACTTACCTATAATCTGATGCGTACCTTTGTGGCGGGGCTTGCGTTTGCCATGCCCTTTTCCCTGGTATACCAGATGGCGAGAGACCGGATGAAGGGACAGCCGGCTGAAAAGAAGGGAAAGGCGGCTGCTCCGGTATTTTCCGGGCTGACAGCCGGGGCTGCAGTATCCATTGCAGGAAATATGCACTATGTCATCTATGCGGTGATTCTGCCCTGGATACAGAAAATAAAAGGGGTGGAAGTGGACAGCTACTGGTTTCCCGATGCCACCAGATACATTGGATACAATCCGGATGTGCCGGACAAAACTATTCATGAGTTTCCCTGCTACTCCTTTGTGCTGGGAGATCTGCATGCCCATGTGGTGAACATCATGTTTGTACTGCTATTGATTGGAATTCTGTATTCCTGGATGCGAAGCACAAGAAAGCAGGATGTGCCGGGGGAGGAACCTATCTGGAACCGCAGGTTTGTGTGCAGGCAGCTTCTGATGCCCCATATCCTTCTGGTCAGCCTGCTGCTTGGAATGTTTCAGTGGACAAACTTCTGGGACTTTGTGATTTATTTTGTAGTGGCGGGGGCAGTGGTAACCTTTACAAATATCATCCGCTTCCATGGAAAGATAAAAAGGATACTGGCGGTGACTGCTTTGCAGGCAGCAGAGATTTTGACCGTTGCCTATGTGGTGATCCTGCCCTTCACACTGCAGTTTGTATCCATGGTGGATGGCGTGGCTCTTGCACAGAACCATTCCCTGCCCCATCAGCTTCTCGTGTTGTGGGGACTTCCGGCATTTGTTGCAATCCTGTTCGTGATCGCGATTTTGTGGGAAAAGCTTCGGGGAATGAAGCGAAAAAGCCTTTACCGTCTGATGAAGGCAGTCCGGACGGCAGATCTGTTTACTATTATTATGGGGCTTTGTGCGATTGGCCTTGTGGCGATTCCGGAAATTGTGTATGTACGGGACATTTATGAGAGCTCCAATGCCAGAGCCAATACCATGTTCAAGCTGACTTATCAGGCGTATATCATGTTTGGACTTGTGATGGGATATGCGATTTATCGCATGCTCGTGGTATCGAAGCCGAAAATTTTTAAGATTTTGTCCGGAATTGGTCTTTTTTTCCTGGTGTGGACAGTGGGGTATTTCGGAAACAGTGTGACCTCCTGGTTCGGAGAGGTGTGGAAACCTTCCGGATACCAGGGACTGAATGCGACGAATTTTCTGGAGACCGATTTTCCGGAAGACGCCGCCGCCATACGGTGGCTGAAGGAAAATATCGAAGGCGTTCCTGTGGTGCTGGAAGCAAATGGAGACAGCTACACAGGGTACGAGCGGGTTTCTGCGACCACCGGTCTGCCCACCATATTGGGTTGGTATGTACACGAGTGGCTGTGGAGAAGTAATACGGAGGATCTGAATCATAAGAGCGCGGATGTGGAAAGCATCTATACCTCACAGGATGAGGTACTGGTGAAAAAACTTCTGGGAGACTATGAGGTATCCTATATTTTTGTAGGTTCCAAAGAGCGGGAAAAATATGAAGCCCGTCTGAATGAGGAAATGCTCAGGAGTCTGGGAAAAATCGTATTTGAAGATGAAAATTACGAAACTTATATTGTGAAGGTGGATTGACTGGTTTTAAGCGGAATGGTATAGTAAAACCAGATTTTATCAGAATAAAATATCAGATAAGAGAGATTTTTATCTACAATAGAGAAAGCAGGAGAGAAATGAGAGCAGAAATTGTATCCATGACAGCGGACAGGCTGGATGAGGAGGCCATCGCCCGTGCCGGAGAAATCTTAAAACAGGGCGGACTGGTGGCATTTCCCACGGAGACGGTGTATGGTCTCGGAGGAAATGCCCTGGATCCGGAGGCATCAAAAAAAATATATGCCGCAAAGGGAAGACCGTCTGACAATCCGCTGATCGTGCATATTGCAGACATGGAAAGCCTGGAGCGTCTTGTGACGGAAGTACCGGAAAAAGCGAGAATTCTGGCGGAAAAATTCTGGCCCGGTCCGCTGACCATGATTTTTCCGAAAACGGAAGTGGTTCCGTTTGAAACAACCGGGGGGCTGGACAGCGTGGCGGTGCGTTTTCCCAGTGATTCCATTGCACAGGCAATGATCCGGGCAGCAGGAGGCTATGTGGCAGCGCCAAGCGCCAATACATCAGGACGTCCGAGTCCTACCACGGCACAGCATGTGGAGGAGGATCTGGGGGATGCCATTGACATGATCATTGACGGCGGCCCGGTAGGCATCGGGCTGGAGTCTACGATTGTGGATTTCACAGAGGATGTTCCCGTAGTCTTGCGTCCGGGATATATTTCCCTGGAGATGCTGAAGGAAACACTGGGGGAAGTTCGGATGGACAAAGGACTCATAAGCCCTGACAGCAGTATCCGTCCGAAAGCACCCGGAATGAAATACCGACATTATGCGCCAAAGGCAGATCTGGCCATTGTGGAGGGAGAGACAGATGCTGTGGTGGAGGCTGTCAATGGGTTTGCCGCTGCCGCGGATGAGAGAGGGGAACAGGTAGGAATTATTGCAGCCGAGGAAACCGTTTCACGCTATCCAAAGGGAATCGTGAAGTGCATCGGCAGCAGAGAGGAAGAGGAGACCATTGCCCACAATCTCTACGAGGTGCTCCGGGAGTTTGACCAGTGCCAGGTGAGTGAGATATACTCCGAGGCATTTTATACTCCGAAAATGGGCCAGGCAATCATGAACCGCCTTCTGAAAGCAGCGGGACATAAAATAATCAGTGTACAGGAGGAAAAAGAGAAATGTTAGCTTTGGGATGTGACCATGGTGGTTATGAACTGAAACAGGAGATAAAGAAATATCTGGAGGAAAGGCATATCGAATACAGGGATTTCGGCTGCGACAGCACCGATTCTGTGGATTATCCTGTATATGCGAAAAAGGTTTGCCGCGCAATTACAAACGGCGAATGCGACAAGGGAATTCTGATCTGTGGTACCGGAATCGGCATTTCCATTACAGCAAACAAATTCAAGGGAATCCGTGCCGCTCTTTGTACGGACTGCTTCTGCGCAGAAGCAACAAGACTTCATAACGATGCAAATGTGCTGGCTCTGGGAGGCCGTGTTGTGGGCCCGGGACTGGCCATCAAGATTGTGGATACGTTCCTGAATACACCATTCTCAGGCGATGAAAGGCATATGAGACGGATCCGGCAGATGGAAGAAGACTGAGAAACCGATAGAATATGAGGAGGTTTTTACATGGGTGATAACAATCATAAGAGAGAGGGATATCTGACCTGGGATGAATATTTTATGGGTGTGGCAGTTCTTTCCGGGATGCGCTCCAAGGATCCGAATTCCCAGGTGGGATGCTGCATCGTCAGCCAGGACAATAAGATCCTGTCCATGGGCTATAATGGTTTCCCCAAGGGCTGCTCGGATGATGAATTTCCCTGGGCCAGAGAAGGGGATGATCTGGATACCAAGTATCTCTATGTAACACACAGCGAGCTGAATGCAATCCTGAACTATCGGGGCGGAAGTCTGGAAGGCGCGAAACTTTATGTTTCCCTGTTCCCCTGCAATGAGTGTGCCAAGGCAATCATTCAGGCCGGAATCAAGACTATCGTATATGATTGCGACAAATACGCGGATACACCATCCGTCATCGCATCAAAGAGGATGCTGGATGCGGCCGGAGTGCGGTACTACCGCTATACCCGGACAGGACGCAGGATAGATATTCATGTGTGAAAAAGACCCTTGACACTCCATCGGATTTCGCATAGAATAACCATAAATGCATAAGGCATTACGGCGATGAAGAGAATAGTACATGAGGAGCAATCACAGAGAGGAATCCCGAAACCTTGCAGAGATAGTCCGTGCAGTGAGTATGGCATTAGAACAGGAGCAGGTGGTGGTGTGAGGATTCTGTGCGGGAATCATGGAACCGGCCTCGGAGCTCTGTGCAAGTGAAGTACAGCGTGATTCCGGCGTTAGCGGAAAACAAGAGAGAGCACTGCATAAGCTTCTGGCTGCAGGGCTAATTAGGGTGGTACCGCCGAAGCTTTTCGGTCCCTTGTGAGGGATGAGAAGCTTCTTTTTTTGTTATAAAGAAGCTCATCCCGTGAAATCATAAAAAGGAGAGAAATCAATCATGGCAAAAGAAAAGAAACTGGTAGAAGCCATCACATCCATGGAGGACGATTTTGCCCAGTGGTATACGGATGTGGTAAAGAAAGCAGAGCTTTGTGACTACACCAGCGTTAAAGGCTGTATGGTCATTAAGCCGGCAGGCTATGCAATCTGGGAAAATATTCAGAAAGAGCTTGACAAAAGGTTCAAAGAAACCGGCGTACAGAATGTATACATGCCAATGTTTATCCCGGAATCCCTTCTGGAAAAAGAAAAAGATCATGTAGAGGGATTTGCACCGGAGGTTGCATGGGTGACACATGGCGGAATGGAGCCTTTGCAGGAGCGTCTTTGTGTGCGTCCGACTTCTGAGACATTATTCTGTGATTTTTATCAGAAAGAGATTCAGTCCCACAGAGATCTTCCAAAGGTTTATAATCAGTGGTGTTCCGTGGTGCGCTGGGAAAAGACGACCCGTCCGTTCCTGCGTTCCCGTGAATTTTTATGGCAGGAAGGCCATACGGCACATGCTACCGCCAAAGAGGCCCAGGAACGTACCATCCAGATGTTAAATGTGTATGCAGACTTCTGCGAAGAGGTTCTGGCTATCCCGGTTATCAAAGGACAGAAGACAGACAAGGAAAAATTTGCAGGAGCAGAGGCAACCTATACCATCGAATCCCTGATGCATGACGGAAAAGCACTGCAGTCCGGAACAAGCCACAACTTCGGCGATGGTTTTGCAAAAGCCTTTGGCATCCAGTACACAGACAAAAACAACCAGTTACAGTATGTACACCAGACCTCCTGGGGTATGACAACCCGTATGATCGGTGCCATCATCATGGTTCACGGTGATAACAGTGGTCTTGTGCTGCCGCCGAGAATCGCACCGGTTCAGGCTGTGGTGATTCCAATCCAGCAGCGCAAAGAGGGCGTCCTGGAAAAAGCAGACGAGCTGTTCGAAGTGCTGAAAGCAGCGGGAATCCGGGTGAAAGTAGACGACACGGACAAGAGCCCGGGATTCAAATTTGCAGAGCAGGAAATGCGCGGCATTCCGGTACGTATCGAGTGCGGACCAAAGGACATCGAAGCAGGACAGGCTGTGATCTGCCGCCGCGATACCAGAGAAAAATACACGGTAAAATTTGAAGAGCTTGCCCAGAAGGTACAGGAAATCCTGGATACCATGCAGAAGGATATGCTGGAAAAAGCACGTGCACACCGTGATGCCCATACTTATGTGGCAACAAACTACGAGGAGTTTAAAGACACAGTCGTAAACAAACCAGGCTTTGTAAAAGCAATGTGGTGCGGATGCCAGGAGTGCGAGGACAAGATCAAAGAGGACGTGCAGGCAACCTCCAGATGCATTCCGTTTGAGCAGGAGCAGTTAAGCGATGTGTGCGTCTGCTGCGGAAAACCGGCGAAAAAAATGGTTTACTGGGGAAGAGCGTACTAAAATAGAAATATCTGCTGATGCAGATATCGGCATATAGAAAAGGAGACCAGAATGGAGATAAAGATTCCTTCAAAAGTAAAGACAATATTAGATACACTTGAAAAAGCCGGTTATGAAGCTTATGCGGTAGGCGGCTGTGTACGGGACTCCATTCTGGGACGTGTGCCGGACGACTGGGATATTACCACGTCCGCCGCACCTGAACAGGTAAAGACACTGTTTCGCCGCACGGTGGATACAGGGCTTGCGCATGGTACCGTGACGGTTCTGATGGAAAAAGACGGCTTCGAGGTGACGACTTACCGTGTAGATGGGGAATATGAAGACGGCCGCCACCCGAAAGAAGTCACTTTTACCGCAAGCCTGGAAGAGGATCTGAAACGGCGCGATTTTACCATCAATGCCATGGCATACAATCCAACCTGCGGACTTGTGGATCTGTTTGGCGGAATGGGAGATCTGGAAAACAAGGTCATCCGCTGCGTGGGAAATCCTCTGGAACGTTTTTCGGAGGATGCGCTTCGTATTATGCGAGCGGTGCGTTTTTCCGCCCAGCTGGGATTTTCCATTGAGGAGAATACGAGAGCCGCTCTGAAGGTTCTGGCGCCAAACCTCAAACATGTCAGTGCCGAGAGGATTCAGGTGGAGCTTGTGAAGCTTCTGGTTTCTCCCCATCCGGATTATCTGCGAACCGCATATGAAGCGGGAATCACCAGGGAATTTCTTCCGGAATTTGACGCCTGTATGGAGACGGAGCAGAATACTCCTCATCACAGCTATACGGTGGGCGAGCATACGCTTCACAGCCTGGTCAATATCCGTGCAGACCGTGTGCTTCGTCTCACCATGCTTCTCCATGATATCGGAAAGCCTGCGGTAAAAAAAACAGATGAAAACGGACGCGACCATTTTAAAACTCATGGACCTGTGGGGGAAAGAATGGCACATTCCATTCTGCGCAGGCTGAAATTTGACAATGAAACTATAAAAAAAGTCTGCTGTCTCATAAAATGGCATGATCTGCGGCCGGCTTCGGATGCGGCTTCCGTGCGAAAAGCGGTTCATATTATAGGAGAAGACCTTTTCCCGCTTTACCTGGAGGTACAGCGGGCGGACATGCTTGCACAAAGCACTTATAAACGGGAACAGAAGCAGGGGCGTCTGGAAAAAGTCATGCAGACCTATGAGGAAATTGCAGCCAGAGGAGACTGCGTTTCCCTGAAAACTCTGGCGGTAACCGGCAGTGACCTCATTGCGGCCGGCATCCGTCCGGGCAAAGAAATCGGAGAAATTCTGAACAGACTGTTGGAGGAAGTGCTGGAAAATCCGGAATTAAATGAGAAATCCGTACTTCTTTCCAGGATAAGATGACCTGTGTTTTTATCTGCATCCGGAAAATGAATGATAGTATATCCCCCGATTCCGCCACATAAGATAGAAGGTACCAAAATCCATAAGGGGGACGAACCATTGTATGACTACGGACTCAGTACCTTGACGCAATACGGCCTTGCGGCCGAAAATACGACCCGCACCCGGGGGGCGCTTCTTTGCCGCACCCAGCGGGGAATTCTGATATTGAGAGAATTCCATGGTTCTGAAAAAAAACTGCAGTTTCAGCAGGAACTCCTTTTACACCTTCAGTCAGCCGGACAAAATGTCGACACATATCTTCCAAATCAGTCCGGTGATCTCGTCACATTCGACAAAGACAATATCCCATATACATTACAAATCTGGTATGAAGGCCGCGAGTGCGATACAAAATCCCGCGAGGATGTCCTGAAAAGTATCCGTACCCTTGCACGCCTACATAAATCCATGAAACTGCCTGTCCATGAGACCTATATGGAAAAATCCCTCCAGGATGAGTATACCAGGCATAATCAGGAAATTCGAAAAATCCGTAAATATATCCGGCAGAAAAGACCGGACAATGCATACGAAAAAGACTTTCTCGCAAGTGTGGGATGGTTTCTGGAAAAAGGAGAAATGGCCCTTCAGATGCTGAAGGATTCCAGATATGAAGAGCTTCGGCGTATTTCCATGGAAGAAGGTTGTGTCTGCCATGGCGAATACAATCAGCACAACGTCCTGATCCTGAAAAGCGGAACTGCTGTTACGAATTTCGACCACTTGGGATTTGATATCCAGATGACTGATCTGTACTGTTTCATGCGCAAAATTCTGGAAAAATATAACTGGGATGTGGCTCTGGCACAGGAAATGCTGAAAGCATACCATCAGATTCGTCCCATTACACCGCTGGAATGGCAGAACCTGAAAGTGCGTTTTACCTATCCGGAAAAATACTGGAAGCTTGCCAACTATTACTTTTCCCATAACAAGGCATGGATTTCCGAGAAAAATGTGGAAAAGCAGAGAAAACTGATCGCACAGAAGGAAATCTGGGGCGTTTTTCCCGAAAAGTGTTTTCCGAAATATCCATTCTGAAGTATTTATATTATGAACAGATGATTTTACTTCCTTTTTGAGGAAAAGTGTTATATAATATTAAAAAACACGTAACTATCCACCAGTTACAAAAATATGAGGTATTAGGGAGGTACTTTAGAAATGGATTATAAAGAGGTTTATAATCAGTGGCTTGAAAATTCATATTTTGACGAAGCTACAAAAGCAGAGCTTGCAGCGATCAAGGATGATGAAAACGAGATAAAAGAGCGTTTTTACATGGATCTGGAATTCGGTACAGCAGGACTTCGGGGAATCATCGGAGCAGGAACCAACCGCATGAATATTTATGTGGTAAGACGTGCGACTCAGGGCCTTTGCAACTATATCTTAAAAGTCGGCAAAGAGTCCCAGGGTGTGGCAATCGCATACGATTCCCGTCACATGTCACCGGAATTTGCACAGGAAGCAGCACTCTGCCTGGCAGCAAACGGCATCAAGGCTTATATCTTTGAGTCTCTGAGACCGACTCCGGAGCTCTCCTTTGCTGTACGTCACTTAGGCTGTGCTGCTGGAATCAATATCACCGCCAGCCATAACCCGCCGGAATACAACGGATACAAGGTATACTGGGAGGACGGCGCACAGATCACACCGCCTCACGACACCGGAATCATGGCAGAGGTAAAAGCTATCTCTGACTGGAACACTGTAAAGACCATGGACAAGGCAGAAGCAGAAAAAGCAGGTCTTTTTGAAGTGATCGGACAGGCGATTGACGATGCTTATATCGCAGAACTGAAAAAACAGGTTATCCATATGGACGCGATCGAGGCAGAGGGCAAAAATCTTAAGATCGTGTACTCACCTCTCCATGGAACCGGAAACATTCCTGCAAGAAGAATCTTAAAAGAGCTTGGTTTTGAGAACGTATATGTTGTAAAAGAGCAGGAACTGCCGGATGGTGATTTCCCGACTGTCAGCTATCCGAACCCGGAAGCAGCAGAAGCGTTCGAGCTTGGCTTAAAGCTTGCAAAAGAAATCGATGCCGATCTGGTACTGGCAACAGACCCGGATGCAGACCGTCTTGGTGTCCGCGTAAAGGACAAAAACGGCGAGTATCATGACCTTACCGGAAATATGTCCGGATGTCTCCTGGCAAATTATGAGTTAAGCCAGAGAAAGGCTGTAAACGGAAGCCTTCCGGAGGACGGTGCTCTGGTTAAGACCATTGTAACCACAAACCTTGCAGACGCCATTGCAAAGGGCTACGGCGTGAAGCTGATCGAGGTTCTGACCGGATTCAAATTCATCGGCCAGCAGATCCTTGGCTTTGAGAACAGCGGCAGGGGAACATATCTCTTTGGCTTTGAGGAAAGCTACGGCTGCCTGATCGGAACCTATGCAAGGGACAAAGATGCGATCGTTGCAACAATGGCACTTTGCGAGGCTGCTGCATACTATAAGACTCAGGGCAAGACCCTCTGGGATGCTATGATCGATATGTATGAGGAGTTTGGCTACTACAAGGATGCTGTTCAGTCCGTTACCATGAAGGGAATCGAGGGACTGGCAAAGATCCAGGAGATCATGAGCACTCTGCGTGCAAACGCTCCGAAGGAATTTGCAGGACATAAGGTATTGAGTGTAAGAGACTATAAGGCAGACACCATCACAGACCTGGCAACAGGCGAAGTGAAGCCTACCGGACTTCCGAATTCCAATGTTCTGTATTATGATCTGACTGATGACGCATGGGTATGCGTAAGACCGTCCGGTACAGAGCCAAAGGTAAAATTCTACTATGGAGTAAAAGGAACCTCACTTTCCGACGCTGATGAAAAATCCGACACCATGGGCAAGGCTGTTCTTGCAATGGTAGATGCAATGAAATAATTCATAAAAGTACAGTGCGAAAAAGTCTTTTGCCGTTTGTCCGGATTGCTATGAACTTCCTGTGAAATGCGGGAACTTCGGTTGAAATACCTTGACAATAAAAAGCAAAAGGTATATATATATAGGATAAGCGCTGTCGCTTTCGGCAGATGCCATTAAACAAGAAAGATCATCATTAGAGGAGGAAACACCATGAATAAAACAGAATTAGTAGCAGCTATGGCGAAAGAGACAAATTTATCAAGGAAAGATGTAGAAGCAGTTTTAAAATCTTTCATTGATGTTGTATCTGACGAGCTGAAAAAAGGAGAGAAAGTTCAGTTGGTTGGCTTTGGAACATTCGAAGTCAGCGAAAGAGCTGCTAGAGAGGGAAGAAATCCTCAGACTGGTGCGACTATGAAGATTGAAGCTTCCAAGGCTCCGAAATTTAAAGCAGGAAAAGCTTTAAAAGATATGGTTAACGAGAAATAATCAGGGTAATTGCCGTGGGGGAACTTTGGTTCCCCCATTTTTTACGCATTTTGCAGGAGACACGTATGCGATTAGACAAATTTTTAAAAGTATCCCGTCTGATCAAGAGACGGACGGTGGCGAATGAGGCCTGCGATGCCGGACGTGTGCTGGTAAATGACAAACCGGCCAAGGCATCTGCACAGGTAAAGACAGGAGACACCATTGAAATCCAGTTTGGAAGCCGGAATGTAAAGGTGGAGGTGCTGGATGTAAAAGAAACGGTCAAAAAAGAAGAAGTGGAGAACCTTTACCGCTACTTATAGCCAGGGTGGAAAAGCCAACACATTTTCCCCCAGGTCTATTTGGGCGGAGCAGTTCATAGAATAACAGTGAACCAACAGCAGAAAGTCCGGGAGGAATGGTTTTGGAGGAAAAAATCGTAAGGACGCCTCACAAGCTGACACTGGAAGGCCGGCAGAGCGGTACCATGACGGGCGTTCGGGATGTAAGCTCCTTTGACGAGAAAGAAATCCTGCTTTTGACAGCGGACGGAAAACTGTTGATAAAGGGGGAGCAGCTTCATGTGAAACGGCTGAACCTGGAAAAAGGAGAAGTGGATATCGAAGGACGGGTGGATTGTCTCACCTATCTTTCCAGGAATACGGATAAAAAGGAAGAATCCCTGCTGAAAAGGATGTTCCGGTAACGTATGAGCAGTTATATCCATCATGAACTGATTCTCTTTTTCCAGTCCGTGACCATGGGAGTCGTGCTCCTTTTGTGTTATAGTTTTCTGATCGCATTCAGGCGGGTGATCCCTCATCATCCGGGAGCCATTGCAGCTGAGGATATTATTTACTGGATTTTTGCGGGCCTGGTGGTATTTGTGAGGATTTATGCCACAAACCAGGGAATCCTCAGAAGCTTTGTCTTTCTGGGACTTTTGCTGGGGGCAATTCTTGGAAATGCGGCTTTGCGCCCGCTGTTTGTAGAAATATGTGAAAGAATCCTGGAGGTTCCTGTATGGTTTGTAAAAAAAATAATAAAGGTGTTGCTATTTTTAGGCAAACGATGTAAAATTTCAATGAGTAACTCTGCGAAAAAGCGGGAAGTGCGGAGAAATCAAAAAACGCAGATGAAAAGAGGCAGGCAGTTTGGCGAAATCAGGAAAAAAGAGCAAAGAAAAGAGAATAGGATATAATCATCTTGGGATGCTTGGCATTGTTCTGGTTGTTCTGATGCTTCTGGTTGTTCTGATGGTTAAGAGCAGGAGCCTTGAAAGCACCCTGGCAGTGTACAATGCCAGAGCGGCTACTCTGGAGCAGGAGATCGAGAACGAGAAAACCCGTACGCAGGACATTGATGAGATGAAGGAATATATGCTCACGGATGAATTTACGGAGCAGATTGCCAGAGAAAAGCTGGGTCTTGTCAAGGAGAATGAAATCGTTTTTGAGGAAGAAAAGTAGCAGTTTCTGCCGAAAACTTTTTATGGGCATTCGCCCGTGTTTGACAGATATTTTGATTGATATCCCCTATAATATGCACTTAATACGGAGTATTTGAGAATGATACAAAGATATTAAGGGGAGGGGAGAATATGCAGGAATGGATGATTGCCATGCTCGTGATCAGTGTGTTGCTGGTTCTGCGGGACATGGCAAAAACTATTTTGGCAGGAAGAAATGGAAAAGTCCGGGAGCAGCTTCCTGTGGATGAGAGCCATCCTCAGAAGGAAAAAGTGGAACGATATGCCGCATCCTTTCAGAAACTGGCGGATACTTTTTACGGGATGCCATACCGCAAGGATTATCTAAGCGGGAAGCAGGTGGAAACCATTGTCCACGATGTCTGTGACAAAGTGTGCAGCCACTGCTATCAGCGGGAAATCTGCTGGGGGGAACAGGCGCAGAATATGTACCATGGAGCAGAGGCTATGATACGTGCCATGGAGGAAGGCAGTGAGGAACCCGTACAGAAGGTAAAAAGTGACTGGATGAGCGTCTGCAGCCGCTTTTCCCAGTTCTACGAGACCATAAACGATGGTTTTACCCGGGAAAGGCAGAAACTGATGTGGGACAACCGCATGATTGAAAGCCGGCTTGCTGTTGCACAGCAGCTTACCGAAATTTCCAAAATTCTGGAGATGGTATCCCAGGACCTGTACGACATCTCTCAGGCAGAGCCGAAATTTACGGAGGAACTTCGGAAAAATCTGAAAAAACGCCATATTGTCCTGAAACAGGTATGGGTAATGGACAAGGTGGAGGGAAGGCGCCAGGTGTTTCTTAATATGCGTGCCAGGAGCGGCCAGTGTATTTCCATGACTGAAGTGGCACAGATCCTTTCAAAGGAATGCGGGACTGCCATGGCGCCCATAAGCGGCAGCCGCTGCATTGTAAACGGAGAGTACCATACGGTACATTTTGTGGAGGATGTCAGCTATCAGATGCTTTATGGAGTGGCGAAGCTCACCAGAGAGAGAGAAAAGGTCTCCGGTGATAATTACATCTGCAGGCAGGAGGATGGCGGCAGGTTCGTCATGTGCCTTTCCGATGGAATGGGTTCCGGTATGGAGGCATGCAAGGAAAGTGAAGTAGTGGTGGAACTTCTGGAACAGTTTATGGAGTCTGGCTTTTCCCAGGAGACAGCGGCAAAAATGGTAAATTCCGCGCTGGTTTTAAAGGGACAGGACGGAATGTTTTCCACTTTGGATATCTGTGCGGTGGATCTCTACACCGGAATCTGCAATTTCCTGAAGGCAGGAGCATCTGCCACTTTTATCAAGCGGGATCACTGGGTGGAGGCAATCTCCTCGGAAAGCCTGGCTGCGGGGCTGGTGCAGCAGCTGGACTTTGAGACGGCATCCCGCAAGCTGTATCATGGAGATTATCTTATCATGATGACAGACGGCGTGCTGGATGCCCTTCCGGTAGAACGGGAGGAAGAGACCATGAAGGAAATCATCATGGATGTCCATGAGGAAACACCGAAGGAAATGAGCCGCGGTATTCTGGAGCGTGTGCTGGGCTACAGCGACTACTGCGCGAAGGATGACATGACGGTTCTGGTTGCCGGCATGTGGAAAAAATAAATGGAAAACGAAAAGGCAGGAAAAAGAATGTACGAAAAGGTAAGAGCATACATACAGGAAAACAAAATGATCGCTCCGGGATGCACCGTGATCGCGGGCGTTTCCGGCGGAGGAGATTCTATGGCAATGCTCTCATTCCTGAAAAAATACCAGGAGGAAACAGATTTTTCCCTGTATGTGGTTCACGTGCATCACGGTATCCGTGGGGCGGAAGCCGACAGGGATGCACAGCTGGTTTGCAAAACCTGTGAAAGCTGGAAGATTCCCTGCCGGGTCTACCACTATCTGGTTCCGGAGCTGGCCAGACAGAAGAAAATCGGGACAGAGGAAGCCGGCCGTATCGTACGCAGAGAAGCTTTTGAAAAAGAGCGGACAAGACTGGGACTGAATGAAGACCAGGTGCGTATTGCGCTTGCCCATAATGAAAATGACCTGGCGGAGACGGTGATCCATAATCTGTGCAGGGGAAGCGGCATTCGCGGGCTTGCGGCCATGCAGGCATCGGATGGCAGGACCATACGGCCTGTTTTATGTTTAGAAAAGCAGGAAATTGGCGATTATCTAAAACAGGAGAAAATTCCATATATCCTGGACAGCTCAAACCTTTCAGACGATTATACGCGAAACCGTATCCGGCATCATGTTCTTCCCCTGATGGAAAAGGAGATAAACACCCGGGCCATGGCCCATCTGGCGGAGACAGCCAGGGTGGCCGGGCAGGCGGAAGCATATCTTCTGAGGCAGGGAGAGATGCTTCTGGAACAGTATGGAAAAACGATGGAAAATGGCAGCATCCTTCTGACAGAGGAATTTTTTGGAGCAGAAGAAATCGTGGTCTCCTACGGAGTGATGAAAGCCTTTGAGAGACTGTCCGGAAAACGAAAGGATTTTACATCCGGGCATGTGCGGGAAGTAACAGGTCTTCTGGGAAAGCAGGTGGGGCGCCGATTGGCACTGCCATATGGCCTTGCGGCGGAAAGAGCGTACCAGGGAATAAGGATTTCCCGGAACGATTCCAGGAAGGAAGCAAAGAGTTTTCCGGAAACCGAAATACCGGTTCCGGGGATGCTGAGCTGTCCGCTTGGAAGCGTCAGGACAGAAATATTTTTGTATAAGAATCAGAAGATTGAAGAAAAAAAGTATACGAAATGGCTGGATTATGATAAAATAAACTATAATCTGTCTATCCGGACCCGAAAAACAGGGGATTACCTGATCGTGGACAGCAGGGGCAGCCATAAAAAGCTGAACCGGTTCCTGATCGATGAGAAGATACCGGCAGAGAAGAGGGATGGCATCCCCCTGATCGCTGCCGGAAGTGAAATCCTCTGGATTGTGGGAGGACGGATCAACGAGAGATATAAGATTACTTCAGAAACCAGTACAATATTAGAATTACAATACGAAGGAGGAACGTATTTATTATGAGTGAGAGAATCAGAGTTTTACTGGATGAAGAAACGGTTGACCAGCGTATCCGTGAAATCGCAGAGGATATCAGCAGGGAATATGCCGGAAAGGAAATTCACATGATCTGCGTCTTAAAGGGCGGTGTATTCTTTATGTGTGAACTGGCAAAAAGGATTACGGTTCCGGTTTCCCTGGATTTTATGTCTGTGTCCAGCTACGGAGACGATACAAAATCCAGCGGAGTTGTGCGGATCGTAAAGGATCTGGATCAGCCGCTTGAGGGAAAAGAGGTTCTGATCGTGGAGGATATTATTGATTCCGGAAGGACATTAAGCTATCTGCTGGATGTGCTGAAAAGACGGAATCCAAACAGCGTGAAGCTGTGTACCCTTCTTGACAAACCGGAACGCAGAGTCGTAAAAGACGTAAATGTGGATTACTGCTGCTTCAACATTCCTGACGAATTTGTAGTGGGATACGGTCTGGACTATGCCCAGAAATACCGGAATCTTCCCTACATCGGAGTAGTGGAATTCGATGAGGAGTAAGATCCATGAAAGGAGATTTAATTAAGTGAATAAGCAGTCAGGCAGAATAGGCTTGTATCTGGTGATGATTGCAGCTTTGATTGCCGGTTACCTGTATCTGAATAACCAGGTTGCTGCCCAGAGCGATTATACCATGGGACAGCTTACGCAGGCACTGGAAGAAGGCAAGGTATATGACGCGAGAATCCATCAGAACAGTGAAGTCCCCACAGGCTCTATCGTGTTTGGAGTGACCGGGGAAGGACAGAAACGTGTATATGTGACAGATGTAAAGGAAGCAGAAAAGACTCTTCGGGAGTATGGGCTTGATCCTGTGATGGAGGACGTCCCCGGAGAAAATCTGTTCCTTACAACAATCTTTCCCATCCTGCTGACAGCAGGGCTTGTCATTTTCCTTATGGTAATGATGAACCGGCAGATGTCAGGCGGTGGCGGCAGCAATGCCAAAATGATGAATTTCGGAAAGAGCCGCGCGCGGATGTCTTCACCGGATGACAAAAAAGTGACATTCCAGAACGTGGCAGGCCTGGAAGAGGAAAAAGAAGATCTGGTAGAGGTTGTGGACTTCCTGAAATCCCCTCAGAAATATACGAAAGTAGGGGCGCGGATTCCAAAAGGCGTCCTTCTGGTGGGACCTCCCGGAACAGGTAAGACACTTCTGGCGAAGGCAGTTGCAGGAGAAGCCGGAGTTCCATTCTTTTCCATTTCCGGTTCGGATTTTGTGGAAATGTTTGTAGGTGTCGGTGCATCCCGTGTGCGTGACCTTTTCGAGGAAGGCAAGCGTCATGCTCCATGTATTATTTTTATTGACGAGATCGATGCGGTTGCCAGACAGCGAGGCACCGGTATGGGCGGCGGACACGATGAGAGAGAGCAGACCTTAAACCAGCTTCTGGTGGAGATGGATGGTTTCGGGGTAAATGAAGGCATTATCGTGATGGCAGCGACCAACCGTGTGGATATTCTGGACCCTGCGATCCTGCGTCCCGGCCGTTTTGACCGGAAGGTAGCAGTTGGCCGTCCGGACATCAAAGGAAGGGAAGAAATTCTGCGTGTTCACGCAAAAGATAAGCCTCTTGGAGAGGACGTGGATCTTTCGCAGATTGCGAAGACTACTGCCGGATTTACCGGAGCAGACCTGGAGAATCTTTTAAATGAGGCTGCCATCGTGGCTGCAAAAGAGGGCCGTGCCTTTATAAAACAGCAGGATATCAAGAATTCCTTCATAAAAGTAGGGATTGGGGCGGAAAAGAAGAGCAAGGTGATCTCCGACAAGGAAAAGAAGATCACAGCCTATCACGAGGCCGGACATGCCATCCTTTTCCATGTGCTGCCGGATATGGAACCGGTCTATACCATTTCCATCATTCCGACCGGAATGGGAGCAGCCGGTTATACCATGCCGCTTCCGGAAAACGATGAAATCTTTAACACAAAGGGAAAGATGATCCAGGATATCACCACCCTTCTGGGCGGACGTGTGGCAGAGGAAATCGTTTTCGGGGACATCACCACAGGCGCCTCCAACGATATCAAGCGTGCTACTGACGAGGCCAGAGCGATGGTGACGAAATACGGTATGTCAGACAAAGTGGGCCTGATCGCTTACGGAAACGATGACGATGAAGTATTTATCGGCCGTGACCTGGCACATACCAGAGGCTACAGCGAGGAAGTGGCAAAGGAGATCGACGGGGAAATCCATCGTATCATTACAGAGTGCCATGACAATGCGAAGAAGATTATTTCTGAACATATCCAGGTTCTGCATAGCTGCGCGAAGCTTCTTCTGGAGAAGGAAAAAGTGCATCGAGAGGAGTTTGAGGCACTTTTTACAATGGAAAAACAGGAAACAGAAAAAACCAATATATAAAATGCATAAAAAAGTGTGCCAAAATTTGTGAAGTTTGTGCACACTTTTCCGTTGCCACATGGTACTATATAAACCGTAAAAACCCCCCAATACATTATATAGTTTTTGCTACACCCCATAAGAAGAAATACCTTCTCCAAAAAAGACAGCTTATCCCGCTGTCTTTTTTACTTTGTATGGAAAAGCGTTTTTTT
>JALERH010000135.1 GCA_022764275.1 Blautia sp.
TTAGGTCTGAAAGAAGCAAAAGCAGTTGTTGATGGTGCTCCGAAGGTTGTTAAAGAGGGCGCATCCAAAGCTGAAGCTGAGGATCTTAAAGCAAAACTTGAGGCTGAAGGCGCTAAAGTTACTCTTAAATAATTTTGCTGAATGTAATCCCCGGGGATGCTGTTTACAGATTCCTCGGGGATTTTTGTTGTTTATACCCTGACGGAAGGAGAAGGTTCATGAGAAGAAGAATAGGAAAAAATGCGATTCTAAGCCTGGTTTTTGCCATGCTTTTTTTCCAGTTAGGCATGTCAATAGCTGCGGCGGAAGAAATTCAGGGAGAATTCTCTTTGGAAGAGTCAGAGGATTTTTTTCAGGACGATGGATCAATGCCTGAAGATGACGAAAGCTTTTTTGATGATGGAGAGGAAGAAAACCCCGGCTTTTCGGATACGGGAGAAGAATCCGGAACGGAAGAGGAAACTTTTCCGGAAGAAACTCCGGAGCCGGAACCCGGCGTAGTTACTCTGCAGGTACAGGACGGGGACGACATTACAGATCCGTTGAATGACATGCTTGCGGTTATGGCACAGTACGCCACGGACGAAGCTCCCTGCAAGGTGATCATTCCTCCGGGAAATTATCAGCTTACCGGAACCATTCATATGTACAGTAATCTGCACCTGTATGCCGAAGGGGCTGTTATTACCAAAACTTCTTCCACGAAGCATATTCTTCTTCGTATGGGGAATGGTGATGCCTCAGCAGGAGGATATGACGGGTATCGCAATGTGACAATCGAAGGAGGAACATGGGACTGTAATTATGCCGGGGTCGCAGATAAGGAAAGTCCCGGAGGTTTCGTAGGTTTTCGTATTGGTCATGCCAGCCATGTTACCATAAAAAATGTTACGTTCCTGAACAATCTGAAATCTCATTTTGTGGAACTTGCGGGAGTGAAAGATGCACTGGTGACAGGGTGTACATTCAGAGGATATTGGGAAGGCTATGAAGGGGGCGGACAGGAATGTATTCAGCTGGATGCCTGTCTGGACTATATTTTTCCCGGATATGAACCTTTCGATGGAACTGCCTGTGAGGATATCGTGATCACAGGAAATACGTTTGAAAATGTTTTTGCCGGTGTGGGAAGCCACAGCATGGTATTTGACCGGTGCTATAAAAATATTACAATCAGTGGAAATACTTTCCGCAATATCCGAAAACGTGCTGTCTGGTGTCTTTATTATATAGATTCCCGTGTGGAAAATAATTATATGGAAAATGTGGGCGGCGGAATACTGGTAAACACGATGTACCTTCCCAATACTCATGTTCTTTCCGGACAGAATGTCACAAATGCTGGAAATCAACAGCCGCTGAATGTGTCTGTCATGAACAATACGATTTCCATATCCGATACAAGGACGATCAATGGTGCATCGTGGAAGGGGTATGGAATCCAGGTTCAGGGTTCAAAAGTTACAGCAAATGCAGGAGGTGTACCGGGAGGGATTTACCGGGCGAAAGCTGTGACAGTATCCGGAAACCGGATCTCTGGCTATGGAAACGGAATCCGTCTGTTTCTGGCGGACGGATGTACGGTGACCTGGAATATTGTATCTCTGGAGAATACAGGAAGTCTTTCCAATATGGGCATTTATCTGGGGGCTTCCAGCAGTAATCTGATAAAGTGGAATACTGTTTGCGGCTGCAGAAATGTGGGAATTTATGCTTACAACGGCGGAGCATCTTATAACATTGCCAGTAAATGCAATGAAATCGCCGGAAATACCGTGTCCAATACGGGAGGGGATGGAATTCTTATTGAGGCAGGAAGTACGGCAACTGCCATAACCGGAAATGAGATTACGAAAAGCAGAAAGAATGGAATTGTGGCTGCGGACAGTAAAGACTGTATAGTTTCTTATAATAGTGTGAGCGGCTGTACTCTGGATGGAATCAGCGGGTCAAAAGCAAGCAGGATTGCAGTAAACTCCAATGCAGTCAGCGCAAACCGGGGAAACGGAATCCGCCTTATGAATCTGACAGCTGGTTCTCTGACGAAAAATACCATTACCGGAAACAAAAAATATGGAATTTATGCAGAAAGTGTAAAGATGCAGTCCATGAAGTCCAATGCGATGGAAGATAATTCTTCATCATATGCAATCCGCACGAAGAATTGTACAGGTATTGCCTCTTTGAAAAAAGTACAGAGCAATGCGATCACCCGAAAGACAACTTCGCTTAGCGGGACTGCTTATGGAGGAAAAACAGTAACGGTATACGTAAAGAAAAGCGCCGGAAATGTAAAAGTGGCAAGAGGAAAAGTGGATACAAACGGAAGATACCGCCTTCCTGTCAGCAGACAGAAAAAGAACACGATATTATCTTTTGTGTCGAAAGATTCCTATGGAAATGCAGTTACTGCCTCTTTTAAAGTGCAGTAAAGAAATGTATTTTTAAAAAAATTGAAAAAATTTTGTGAGAAATTGGTTGACAGCCTTTTCGGGTTGTGCTATAGTGAAGAATGCTATATTATGGCAAGATATGCCTACTTGTCTTTCTGACAGGCGGGATCATGTTGTAATAAATATAAATAAAACAGGGGTGAAACGTCAATGGAAAAAAACAGAATTCGTTCTGTAAAATCTGGAAAAAGCATGCGAATGGGCTACCAGAGACAAAAAGAAGTCCTGGAGATGCCGAATTTGATCGAAGTCCAGAAAGATTCTTACCAGTGGTTTCTCGACGAAGGATTGAAGGAAGTCTTTGATGATATTTCTCCAATCGCAGATTACGGCGGAAAGCTCAGTCTTGAATTCATCGACTTTACATTTGATGAAAAGGATGCAAAATACACGATCGAGCAGTGTAAAGAACGTGACGTAACTTATGCCGCACCTTTGAAGGTTCGAGTGAGACTGATTAATAAAGAAACAGAAGAAATCAACGAACACGAGATTTTCATGGGAGATTTACCGCTGATGACGGCGACAGGTACTTTTGTCATCAATGGTGCTGAGCGTGTCATTGTCAGCCAGTTAGTACGTTCCCCTGGAATCTATTATGCCATCGCTCATGATAAGGTTGGTAAGAGACTGTTTTCCTGTACAGTTATCCCTAACAGAGGTGCATGGCTGGAATATGAAACAGACTCTAACGACGTATTTTACGTAAGAGTGGACAGAACCAGAAAGGTTCCGATCACGGTCCTCATTCGTGCTCTGGGAGTAGGCTCAAATGCTGAGATTATCGAGTTATTTGGTGAGGAACCAAAGATTCTGGCAAGCTTTACAAAAGATACCTCTACCAATTACGAAGAGGGTCTGCTGGAATTGTATAAGAAAATCCGTCCGGGTGAGCCTCTGGCTGTTGAGAGCGCAGAGAGCCTGATCAATGCAATGTTCTTTGACCCCAGAAGATATGACCTTGCAAAGGTAGGACGTTATAAATTTAATAAAAAGCTTCATTTTAACAAGCGAATCGTTGGCCATAAGCTGGCAGAGGATGTCGTAGATGCTTCTACCGGCGAGATCCTGGCAGAGACAGGTACGACTGTTACCAGAGAACTGGCAGATCTGATTCAGAACTCTGCTGTTCCTTTTGTATGGATTCAGGGAGATGAAGACCGTAAGATCAAAGTCCTTTCCAGTATGATGGTGGATATCCGCCATTATATGCCGGAAGTAGAGGATCCGAAGTCTGAACTCGGTGTTACAGAATTAGTATATTATCCTGTACTGGAAAAAATTCTGGAAGAAAATGAGACTTTTGAGGAAAGAAAGGCTGCGATCCACAGGGATATCCATGACCTGATTCCGAAGCACATTACAAGAGAGGATATTTTTGCCTCTATTAACTATAATATGCATCTGGAATACGGCCTGGGAAATGACGACGATATCGACCATCTGGGCAACCGTCGTATCCGTGCCGTTGGTGAGCTGCTTCAGAACCAGTACCGCATCGGTCTTTCCAGACTGGAGCGCGTGGTTCGAGAGAGAATGACCACACAGGATGTGGAGAACATTTCTCCGCAGTCCCTGATCAATATCAAACCGGTGACAGCAGCCGTGAAGGAATTCTTTGGTTCTTCCCAGCTGTCCCAGTTCATGGATCAGAATAACCCTCTGGGTGAGCTGACCCATAAGAGACGTCTTTCCGCCCTTGGACCAGGCGGTCTGTCACGAGACAGGGCCGGATTCGAGGTTCGAGATGTCCACTATTCACATTACGGAAGAATGTGCCCGATCGAGACCCCTGAAGGTCCGAACATCGGTCTGATCAACTCTCTTGCATCTTATGCAAGGATCAATCAGTACGGCTTTGTGGAGGCACCGTACCGTAAAATTGATAAAACCGATCCTAAGAATCCGCGTGTCACAGACGAAGTTGTCTACATGACTGCAGACGAAGAGGATAATTACCATGTAGCACAGGCGAATGAGCCTCTGGATGCAGACGGACATTTTGTTCATAAGAATGTATCCGGTCGTTTCCGTGAGGAGACTCAGGAGTATGAGCGCCAGATGTTCGACTACATGGACGTATCCCCGAAGATGGTATTTTCCGTTGCGACAGCCCTGATCCCGTTCCTGCAGAACGACGACGCGAACCGTGCTCTGATGGGTTCCAACATGCAGCGTCAGGCCGTTCCGCTTCTTACTACAGAGGCACCTGTTGTAGGTACCGGTATGGAAGCAAAGACTGCTGTGGACTCCGGTGTATGCGTACTGGCCAGAAAGTCCGGTACGGTTCTCCGTTCCACATCTACGGACATCAGTATCAAGAATGATGACGGAACAAAGGATGATTACCATCTGACAAAGTTCCTGAGAAGTAACCAGAGCAACTGCTACAACCAGAGACCGATCGTAAACCAGGGAGACCATGTAGAGGCCGGAGAAGTAATCGCAGACGGACCATCCACCTCCAATGGAGAACTGGCTCTTGGTAAGAACCCGCTGATCGGATTCATGACCTGGGCAGGTTACAACTACGAGGAGGCTGTCCTTTTAAGTGAAAAACTGGTACAGGACGATGTTTACACATCTGTCCACATGGAGGAATATGAAGCAGAAGCCCGTGACACCAAGCTTGGACCGGAGGAGATCACCCGTGACGTTCCAGGTGTAGGTGATGATGCCTTAAAAGACCTGGATGAGCGCGGAATCATCCGCATCGGTGCAGAGGTTCGCGCCGGTGACATCCTGGTTGGTAAGGTAACTCCGAAAGGAGAGACTGAGCTGACTGCTGAGGAGAGACTGCTTCGTGCGATCTTTGGTGAGAAGGCACGTGAAGTACGTGATACTTCCCTGAAGGTACCGCACGGTGAGTATGGTATCGTTGTGGATGCCAAAGTATTTACCAGAGAGAACGGCGATGAGCTGTCTCCGGGTGTAAATCAGTCTGTCCGCATTTATATTGCACAGAAGAGAAAGATTTCCGTTGGTGATAAGATGGCCGGACGTCACGGCAACAAGGGTGTTGTTTCCCGTGTACTGCCTGTGGAAGACATGCCATTCCTGCCAAACGGACGTCCGCTGGACATCGTGCTGAACCCTCTGGGTGTGCCGTCACGTATGAACATCGGACAGGTCCTGGAGATTCACTTAAGCCTTGCTGCGAAGGCACTGGGCTTTAACATCGCGACACCGGTATTCGACGGTGCAAATGAGGAAGATATCCAGGATACTCTGGAGCTTGCAAATGACTATGTAAATACAGAGGATTTTGAAGAGTTCCGTGAAAAATACAAAGACATTCTGGATCCGGAAGTTATGCAGTATCTGGATGAAAATAAAGAGCACAGAGCTTTGTGGAAGGGTGTGCCGATTTCCAGAGACGGTAAGGTGCTGCTCCGTGATGGCCGTACCGGCGAGTATTTTGACAGCCCGACAACCATCGGACACATGCACTACCTGAAACTGCATCATCTGGTTGACGATAAGATCCATGCACGTTCCACAGGTCCATACTCTCTCGTTACACAGCAGCCTCTGGGTGGTAAAGCTCAGTTCGGCGGTCAGCGTTTCGGTGAGATGGAGGTTTGGGCACTGGAGGCATACGGTGCATCCTATACTCTGCAGGAAATCCTGACAGTGAAATCCGATGATGTCATCGGCCGTGTAAAGACCTACGAAGCAATCATCAAGGGAGATAATATTCCTGAGCCTGGTATTCCGGAGTCCTTCAAGGTACTCTTAAAAGAGCTGCAGTCTCTTGCTCTGGATGTTCGTGTCCTCAGAGAAGACCAGACAGAAGTGGAGATTATGGAAAACGTCGATTACGGCGAAACAGACCTTCGATCCATCATCGAGGGCGATTCCCGAGGCCACGGAAGAGAAGAATCTCTGGGCAGACATGGCTATACCAAGCAGGAGTTTGACGGAGAAGAACTCGTAGACGTGGAAGAGGAAGAAGACGAGGACGACGATGAGGATTTCGATGTTCTCGACGAATCCTACGATGATAACGAAGAATAGAAAGGGGAAAGAATACATGGCAGAATCAACCAATACCAATGAAACATATCAGCCAATGACTTTCGATGCCATCAAAATCGGACTGGCGTCCCCTGATAAGATCAGAGAGTGGTCAAGAGGCGAGGTTTTAAAACCTGAGACCATCAACTACCGTACCCTGAAACCGGAGAAAGACGGACTTTTCTGTGAGAGAATCTTCGGACCAAGCAAGGACTGGGAGTGCCACTGCGGAAAGTACAAGAAGATCCGTTATAAAGGCGTTGTCTGCGATCGATGCGGTGTAGAGGTTACCAAGGCATCTGTCCGCAGAGAGCGTATGGGACACATCGAGCTGGCTGCTCCTGTTTCCCACATCTGGTATTTTAAAGGAATTCCGTCCCGTATGGGACTGATCCTGGACCTGACTCCGAGAACCCTGGAGAAAGTCCTTTATTTCGCAAACTATATCGTACTGGATCCGGCTGATTCCGGACTCCAGTATAAACAGATCCTCACAGAGAGAGAGTACCAGGATGCCCGTGAAAGCTACGGAAACGGCTTTCGTGTAGGCATGGGTGCTGAGGCTATCAAGGAACTTCTGATGGCAATCGACCTGGAAAAAGATTCTGAGGAGTTAAAGTCTGAGCTGCAGAAGGCTACCGGACAGAAACGTGCGAGAATCATCAAACGTCTGGAAGTGGTAGAATCCTTCCGCGAATCCGGCAACAGACCGGAGTGGATGATCCTGGATGTGATTCCGGTTATCCCGCCGGATCTTCGTCCGATGGTACAGCTGGACGGCGGACGTTTTGCAACCTCCGACCTGAATGATCTGTACAGAAGAATCATCAACCGTAACAACCGTCTGAAGAGACTGCTGGAGCTTGGCGCTCCGGATATCATTGTACGCAATGAGAAACGTATGCTTCAGGAAGCAGTAGATGCCCTGATCGACAATGGACGTCGTGGCCGTCCGGTAACCGGACCTGGAAACAGAGCTCTGAAATCCCTTTCCGATATGCTGAAAGGTAAATCCGGACGTTTCCGCCAGAACCTGCTTGGTAAGCGTGTTGACTATTCCGGACGTTCCGTTATCGTTGTTGGACCGGAGCTGAAGATTTATCAGTGCGGTCTTCCGAAGGAGATGGCAATCGAGCTGTTTAAACCTTTCGTTATGAAAGAGCTTGTTGCAAACGGAACCTCACACAATATTAAAAATGCAAAGAAAATGGTAGAAAAGCTGGAGCCGGCTGTATGGGATGTCCTGGAAGATGTCATCAAACAGCATCCGGTTATGCTGAACCGTGCACCTACACTGCATCGTCTTGGTATCCAGGCATTCGAACCAATCCTGGTAGAAGGTAAGGCAATCAAGCTTCATCCCCTTGTTTGTACCGCGTTCAACGCTGACTTCGACGGTGACCAGATGGCTGTCCATCTTCCGCTGTCCCAGGAAGCACAGGCAGAGTGCCGTTTCCTTCTCCTTTCACCGAACAACCTGCTGAAACCATCTGATGGTGGTCCTGTGGCTGTTCCTTCTCAGGATATGGTCCTTGGTATCTACTATCTGACACAGGAGAGACCGGGAAATAAGGGCGAAGGCAAAATCTTCAAGAGTGTGAATGAGGCGATTCTTGCATATGAGAATAAGGCAATCACTCTGCAGTCAAAGATTATCGTACGCTGCTCCAAGACTATGCCTGACGGAACCGTATTAACCGGAAATGTGCAGTCCACACTGGGACGTTTCCTGTTCAATGAAATCCTTCCGCAGGATCTTGGATTTGTAGACAGAAGCATTCCGGGTAATGAACTTCTTCTGGAGGTTGATTTCCTGGTAGGTAAGAAACAGTTAAAGCAGATCCTTGAAAAAGTAATTAACACTCACGGAGCAACCAAGACCGCAGAGGTTCTGGACGCAATTAAATCCATGGGTTACAAATATTCCACACGTGCTGCCATGACCGTATCCATTTCCGATATGACCGTGCCGCCGCAGAAGCCTGAAATGATCAAACAGGCTCAGGATACCGTGGATTTGATCACCAAGAACTATAAGCGTGGTCTTATCACTGAGGAAGAGCGTTACAAAGAGGTTGTAGATACCTGGAAGAAGACCGATGATGAGCTGACACATGCGCTGCTTTCCGGTCTTGATAAGTACAACAACATCTTTATGATGGCTGACTCCGGTGCCCGTGGTTCTGATAAACAGATTAAACAGCTTGCAGGTATGCGTGGTCTGATGGCCGATACAACGGGTCACACCATCGAGCTGCCTATTAAGTCAAACTTCCGTGAAGGTCTGGACGTACTGGAATACTTTATGTCCGCCCATGGTGCACGTAAAGGTCTGTCCGATACCGCACTTCGTACCGCTGACTCCGGTTACCTGACAAGACGTCTGGTAGACGTTTCACAGGATCTGATCGTCCGCGAGATGGACTGCTGTGAGAACAGAGATGAAATTTCCGGCATGTATGTGGAAGAATTTACAGACGGAAAAGAAGAGATTGAGAGCCTGCAGGAGCGTATTACAGGACGTTTCTCCTGTGAGACCATTAAGAACAAAGACGGTGAAGTCCTTGTAAAAGCTAACCATATGATCACACCGAAACGTGCTGCCCGTATTATGAAAGAGGGCGTGAACAATCAGGACGGCGGTGAAATCACGAAAGTGAAGATCCGTACCATTCTTACCTGTAAGTGTAAAGTGGGTGTCTGCGCAAAATGTTACGGTGCAAACATGGCAACCGGCGAGCCTGTACAGGTCGGTGAGTCCATCGGTATCATTGCTGCACAGTCCATCGGTGAGCCTGGTACACAGCTTACCATGCGTACCTTCCATACCGGCGGTGTGGCAGGTGGAGATATCACACAGGGTCTTCCCCGTGTCGAGGAGCTTTTCGAGGCAAGAAAGCCGAAAGGTCTTGCCGTTATCACAGAAATCAAAGGTATCGCAACCATTAACGATACCAAGAAAAAACGTGAGATCATCGTTACCGATCCGGAGACCGGAGATTCCAAGACCTACCTTATTCCATACGGTTCCCGTATCAAGGTTATGGACGGACAGGTAATGGAAGCCGGTGATGTTCTGACAGAAGGTAGCGTAAACCCGCACGATATCCTGAGAATCAAGGGTGTTCGTGCCGTACAGGATTACATGCTTCGTGAAGTACAGCGTGTATACCGTCTCCAGGGTGTTGAAATCAACGATAAGCATATCGAGGTTATCGTACACCAGATGCTGAAGAAGATCCGCATCGAGGATAACGGGGACACCGACTTCCTGCCAGGTACACTGGTCGACTACCTGGAATTCGAGGAAGTAAACGAGAAGCTTGTGAAAGAAGGAAAAGAGCCTGCAACAGGAAAACAGGGTCTGCTGGGTATCACAAAGGCTTCCCTGGCTACCGATTCCTTCCTGTCTGCCGCATCCTTCCAGGAAACCACCAAGGTTCTGACAGAAGCTGCTATCAAAGGTAAAGTTGATAAGCTGATCGGTTTGAAAGAGAACGTTATCATCGGTAAGCTGATTCCGGCCGGTACTGGTATGAAGTGCTACAGTGATCTGGAGCTTGACACCGGAATGCCTGAAGAAAAACCGGAAGAAGTATTCGAAGATGAAGAAGTCATTGATCTTTCTGACGATGAAGATGATGAGAACATCTCCATGGATGAAGATCTGCCGGAGGACGAGGAAACAGAAGACGATTTCGAAGATGAAGAAGCATCAGAGGAAGAGTTGGAAGAAGACGAGTCAAAGGACGACAGCGAAGAATAAAATAAGAGAAATTGGGACACCCTCCCGTCGGTGAGAACTGGCGCGAGGGTGTTTTTCCATATCATTTCCAAAAAGAAAACTACAGACGGCACTATCTTTTATGGTAATATTTTGATACAATATGAGCACGAAATGACGATCTCCTGAGAAAGGGGGGACATATATGGATAGAGAATTACCGGTTTCTGTATGGCCGGAGTGGAAAATTACAGAAAAAATCGGCGAAGGTTCCTTTGGAAAAGTATATAAGGCTCAGCGAACAGAACGGGGCAGATCATTTTATTCTGCGATTAAAATAATTACAATTCCAGGCAGTAAAAGTGAATTGAACAGTGTACGGTCCGAGACCGGAGACGAGGGGGCTGCCAGAGAATACTTCCAGAATCTGGTGGAAGAGTGCATTCAGGAAATCAGCACAATGGAGTATTTCCGCGGAAATTCCCACATTGTTTCCGTGGAGGATTTTAAAGTAGTGGAATATCTCGATGAAATTGGATGGGATATTTCTATCCGGATGGAATATCTGACCAGCTTTACGGATTACTGTGTGGGGAAGGAACTGACAGAGAAAGAAGTGATAAAGCTCGGGTGTGATCTGTGCCGGGCATTGGTATACTGCAGACAGTTAAATATCATTCATCGCGATATTAAACCGGAAAATATATTTATATCCAGATTCGGAGACTTTAAGCTGGGTGATTTTGGGATTGCCAGGGAACTGGAGCGCAGCATGAGCAGTATGTCAAAAAAAGGCACATACTCCTATATGGCACCGGAAATGTATCGGGGTGAGAAGTACGACAGCAGCGTGGATATCTATTCGCTGGGAATCGTCATGTATAAGCTGATGAACTATAACCGTCTGCCGTTTTTGAGCCTTGAGAAGCAGTTGATCACATATCGGGATAAAGAAAATGCACTTTCCAAAAGGATGTCTGGTGAGACGCTGCCGCTTCCGGCACAGGCAAGCGGCGCTTTTGCAGCTATTATCCTGAAAGCATGTGCATATCATCCGGAAGATCGCTATAAATGTCCGGAGGAGCTCCTTTGCGATCTGGAAGATCTGCAGAGTGGAAGGTTACGCGGAATGGAACCGGAAAAAGTAAGGAAAAAAGTTCCGGAAAAAATCCAGGAGCCGAAGGCGGTTAATCAGGAAAGAAAAGAAAAATCAGCTGTGGTACGGGAAAAAAAGATATCTCCGTGGACAATCTCTGTGGCGGTGGTCGCAATCGCCGCATGTATCATTACTGCTGTTTATGTCAAGACGCTTCTGGATGAAAACAGGCGTGTTCAGAATTCTGAGGTTGTGGTCCGCGTACTGGAGGATAATGACAACAGTACGGCGCAGATCGATGATTTTTCCACTGCGATTCAGACAATCAAGGAGCAGGCGACGGCGATTGTGGAAGAGCTGCCTGACTGTAAGGAAGTGGGAAAGGAAGGCGAGCGTTTCCGGTACTATGATAAAGATGGAAAACTGGTAAAGGCTCTGATCTATCCGGAAATGTCAGACGATGGTGTCTATGAAGAGTATTATTACTGGGATGAAAGACTGTTTTTCGCATACATATGGACAGGAGATAAAAAAGAACTCTACTATTATGACAAGCGTGGAAAAATGATTCGCTGGATCGACGTGGATGGTACAGTCCATGACAAAGAAAATGACAGTACAGAGTATACCAAGCGTGGGGAAAAATACTGGAAAAATTCGCTGGAACAGTTTGAATAAGCAGGTAAAGGAAATGAAAATGACCTATCAGATTAATTATGCATATGCATGTCATACAGGAAAAGTAAGGGCAAATAATGAAGACAACTTCTGGTGCTGCGGCCAACTGCTTCCGGCAGAAAATCATGGTATTGAAGGTGTGCGCACCGGAAGCGTTATCCGGGACGATTTGCCGGTTCTGTCCGTATTTGACGGAATGGGAGGGGAAAGCTGCGGGGAAATGGCTTCTTATCTGGCTGCGGAGGCTTTTGACAGGTATTATCATGAGAGGAAAAAGAAGCTGAAAAGGAATCCGAAAAAGTTTCTTGAGGATGCCTGCAGGAATATGAATGCGGAAATCTGCCGTTATGGGAGCGAAAGGAAGATTCATTCCATGGGGACAACGATGGCAATGATGGCATTCGGACAAAAATTTATTTATGCCTGCAATCTGGGAGACAGTCGGATTTATCGGATAAAGGAAGGACAGATCACACAGATTTCCACAGATCATGTACTGGGACAGGGACTGTTCGGGAAGGCACCTCTGACACAATATCTGGGTGTGGAGGAGGAAAGTATGGCTCTGGAGCCTTCCATTGTAAAGGAAGAATATCAGGCAGAGGAACGCTATCTGGTGTGCTCGGACGGACTGACGGATATGCTTTCTGACGGAGAAATTGCAGAGATGATCCTGTCGGAAAGCCCGGTGGAGCAGGTTACAGAGATGCTGATGGAAAAAGCGATGGAAAAGGGCGGCAGGGATAATACCACCGTGATTCTGTGCGAGGTAAAAAGACAGGAAGAAAAAAGCACTTTCAGAAACTGGTTGGAACAAAGAAAGGCTATAGGTGATGCAAAATGAAAAACCGTATGCAGGATTTGGATTTTGAACAGACCGTTGCGCTTGACACGGCAAAGGATTTTGAATTTACGAAAAGGGCAGCGCAGAGGTTTCGCCAGGTGGTGAGTCTGGACAGTTTTGAAGATGAGGACGCAGATGTCATTTTCCATTATCTTTACAAAGAAATGGAACTGGTCTCCTTTGGTGATCATCTGAAGCGCTACATATATGAGAGAGCCGGTCTGGAGGAACCTTTTGGCGAAGTGCCCCAGGAGGTATACCGCGAGATCGCGGTGGATTCTTTTAAGGAGACCTGTACGCCGAAATCCATGAATCCGACATCCACGAAGCTTCCGGCCCTGGTTAATAACTGGCTGACTCAGGCATCTGTAAAAAGGGAGACAGTTTTTCTCCTGGGGTTCGGACTGCGCATGAGTGCGGAAGATGTGTCAGATTTTCTCACCAGAGTGCTGCGCGAGCAGGATTTTGATTTCCACAACCCGGAGGAAGTGATTTACTGTTATTGCTACAGTCACCATCTTCTGTACGGAAAAGCAGAGGAATACAAAGAAAGATACAAAACACTGGAACCGGCGCAGGATAAAGGAAACGCAGCGAAGATTTACAGCGGAGGACTTTTCCTGGATGATGAGGAAAAACTGTTTCAGTATCTGGCTTATCTCAAGGCCGGCTGGGATGATCCGAAGTCGGAGAAAAGCCAGGCTTTCCAGGAATTCATGAGACTTCTGGAGCGTGCCAGGGAGATTATCGCGGCGATGTACCAGAAGGATGAAGAGGAACGGGGACGACAGAAAGTGTGGAAGGCGGAAAATATCACGCCTTCTGATCTGGAAAAGGTGATCTGCAATGGAATTCCCATCAATAAGATGGGAAATCTGAAGAAAATGTCCGCATCCATTCTGGCAAAGCACTTCAGCCAGAAGCGGTTCAGCAGACAGAGAATCACCAACATCCTGAATCATAAATTCCCTGTGGAGCGTTTTGATCTGCTGACACTGGAATTCTTCATCGTTTCTCAGGAGATGGAGGACGAGGATCCCTACAACCGATACCACCATTTTATTGAGGAAGCGCAGGAAATCCTTGCAAAATGCGGAATGGGAGAAATATACATTGTAAACCCATATGAGTGCTTTCTGCTTATGTGCCTGCTTACCGACTGCCCGCTGGCTGTTTTCTCGGAAATCTGGGAAAAATCCTACGAGGAGCCGGAAGGGAAGTAAAATCTATTCATTATAGGAATCATAAATCATGCGGCTGACCTGGGCAATTACAGTCTGGGCGGCCGCTGTGTCGCTTAAATTCTGGGACATAAAGCAGATGACCAGATCTGTGCCGCCTGGAGCATCATAGATGATTCCGGCATCATTTTCCACATCGGACAGCTCTCCGGTTTTATTTGCAACCTTTACTCCTTCCGGCATGTCTGCCGGAATTTTATTTGTCCTGGTTTGCATTTTCAAAAGCTCATACATATCCTCCGAATGGGAAAGTGTGGAAACCCAGGAAGTTGTCCTCTGACAACCCTCGTAAATCTCCCTCAGAAATTTTCCGCAGTCGGAAACAGAAGTGTAATTGTCTCCATATTCATTGCTGGCAAGCAGCATCCGTCCCATGGAGGTTTCGGTATAGCCGTGGGACTGACAGAATTGATTTACATTCTGCATCCCTGTGGCATTATCTCCGCTGCCCAGCCAGTTTACCAGAGTGTTGGCGGCATCATTGTCACTTACTGTAATCATGGAAGTCAGGTTTTCATCCAGAGCTTCTGATCCGTATTGCTGAGACAAAACGTCATAATTCTCATAAACAGTACCCATGATAAAAAGCTTGATCAGGCTGGCTGCCTGCATGGGCTGATCATTCAGGGCAGCCTGGGTTCCGTTTTCCAGGTTACAGATATAAACAGACCAGGTACCATTATCTGTGGGTAAAAGGCTGCCAACCTGAGTAAGAAGGATTTCAAGTTCCTCATCTGTATCTGTCATTTCAGTAAAGAATGATCCGCGTGAGGGAGAAAGAGTACCTTCTTCCATGGGAAAAATATCTGTAGAACTGAAAAAAACGGTACAGAGAAGCCCTGTGAGAAAAGCCGTTAACATATTTGCTCTCTTTTTCATGTATGATACCTCCGGAAAATGGGTATAATCAATCTGTGAATCTTATTCTACATTATAATAAGCCTTCGGATAAAATGCAATCGCTGCTCAGGAGTATTGTGTTTATACATTAATATAGAAAGAAAAATTTATGTGTTTACCGCGGTGAAATGTAAAAAGCCCGAAAAAATAAGGAAATTTTGGTGTAAAATATCTTGACAGCCTTTTGCTTACGGGATATAATCAAAAAGCGTGCGAATAAAACACATTTTTCGCACCGAAAAAATGACAATAGCAACCGCAAGGCCCCATAGGAAACCTATGGAGAAATAAATCGGGAGGTGAAATGGAATGCCAACATTCAACCAGTTAGTAAGAAAAGGACGTGAGACCGCTGTTAAGAAATCTACAGCACCGGCTCTGCAGAAGACATACAACTCTTTAAGAAAGAAAGCAGTTGAGCAGTCTGCACCACAGAAACGTGGCGTTTGCACCGCTGTTAAAACAGCTACTCCTAAGAAGCCTAACTCAGCTCTTAGAAAAATCGCCAGAGTTCGTCTTTCCAACGGAATCGAAGTAACAAGCTACATCCCAGGAGAAGGTCACAACCTTCAGGAGCACAGCGTTGTTCTGATTCGTGGTGGAAGGGTTAAGGACTTACCTGGTACCAGATACCATATCATCAGAGGTACACTGGATACCGCAGGTGTCGCTAACAGAAAACAGGCCCGTTCCAAATACGGCGCTAAGAGACCGAAAGTTAAAAAATAATTCATCCAAAGTATTGCTGCGGAGACTATAGAGATTTGTACGGTATTCCATATACCCTGTCGGTTGCGGGTTAAATATAGGACCATTACCAGTGCGAACATGCAATAGTTTACTGCGTGAGTACCGATGAGATAATCATAGTGATTAAGGAGGGAAGTAACGTGCCACGTAAAGGACATACTCAGAAAAGAGACGTTCTGGCAGATCCGGTATACAACAATAAAGTCGTTACCAAACTTATCAATAACATTATGTTAGACGGTAAGAAGGGTGTCGCTCAGAAGATCGTATACGGCGCATTCGCCAGAGTGGAAGAAAAAGCTGGAAAACCAGCTATCGAAGTATTTGAAGAGGCTATGAACAACATCATGCCGCTTCTGGAAGTAAAAGCAAGACGTATCGGTGGTGCTACCTATCAGGTACCTATCGAAGTAAGAGCTGACAGACGTCAGGCTCTGGCTCTTCGCTGGCTGACCACCTATTCTCGTAAAAGAGGCGAGAAGACCATGGAGGAAAGACTTGCAAACGAGCTTTTAGATGCAATGAACAATACAGGAGCATCTGTTAAGAAGAAAGAAGACATGCATAAGATGGCTGAGGCAAATAAAGCATTTGCTCACTATCGCTTCTAATCGAGGAGGAAAATCCATTGGCTGGAAAAGAAGGTAGAGAGTATCCGCTCGAGAGAACCAGAAATATTGGTATTATGGCTCATATCGATGCTGGTAAGACAACTCTTACAGAACGTATCCTTTATTACACAGGTGTCAACTATAAAATCGGTGATACTCATGAAGGTACTGCTACCATGGACTGGATGGAGCAGGAACAGGAGAGAGGTATTACCATTACATCAGCTGCAACAACATGCCACTGGACACTGGAAGAAAACTGCAAACCGAAGCCAGGTGCACTGGAGCATCGTATCAACATCATCGATACCCCAGGCCACGTAGACTTCACAGTTGAGGTTGAGCGTTCCCTGCGTGTACTTGACGGCGCTGTCGGCGTTTTCTGTGCAAAGGGTGGCGTTGAGCCACAGTCCGAGAACGTATGGCGTCAGGCTGACACCTACAACGTACCTCGTATGGCATTCATCAATAAGATGGACATCCTGGGTGCGAACTTCTACGGTGCCGTAGAGCAGATCAAGACCCGTCTGGGTAAAAACGCAATCTGCCTGCAGCTCCCAATCGGAAAAGAAGATGATTTCAAAGGAATCATTGACTTATTCGAAATGAAAGCTTACATCTACAACGATGATAAAGGTGATGATATCTCCATCGTTGATATCCCTGAGGATATGCAGGAGGATGCTGAGCTTTATCATACAGAACTTGTTGAGAAAATCTGCGAGCTGGATGACGACTTAATGATGGAATATCTGGAAGGTGAAGAGCCATCTGTAGAGACCCTGAAAGCAACCCTGAGAAAAGCTACATGCGAATGTACTGCTGTTCCGGTATGCTGTGGATCTGCATACAGAAACAAAGGTGTTCAGAAGCTTCTGGATGCAATTCTTGAGTATATGCCTGCTCCGACAGATATCCCGCCAATCGATGGTGTGGACATGGAAGGCAATGAGACTGTGAGACATTCTTCTGATGAAGAGCCATTCTCCGCTCTGGCATTCAAGATCATGACCGACCCATTTGTTGGTAAACTTGCATATTTCCGTGTATATTCCGGTACCTTAAATTCCGGCTCTTATGTATTCAACTCTACAAAGGGCAAGAAAGAGCGTGTAGGCCGTATCCTTCAGATGCATGCCAACAAGCGTATGGAACTGGATAAAGTATACTCCGGTGATATCGCAGCTGCTATCGGATTTAAGTTCACCACTACCGGTGATACAATCTGTGATGAGCAGCATCCGGTAATTCTGGAATCCATGGAGTTCCCGGAACCGGTTATCGAGCTCGCTATCGAGCCTAAGACAAAAGCAGGACAGGGCAAACTGGGTGAGGCTCTTGCAAAACTTGCAGAAGAAGACCCGACCTTCCGTGCACATACAAATCAGGAAACAGGACAGACCATTATCGCTGGTATGGGTGAGCTTCATCTGGAGATCATCGTTGACCGTCTGCTGCGTGAGTTCCACGTAGAGGCAAACGTAGGTGCTCCTCAGGTTGCTTACAAAGAGACCATCACCAAGGCTGTTGATGTAGACAGCAAGTATGCAAAACAGTCAGGTGGTCGTGGACAGTATGGTCACTGTAAAGTTAAATTCGAGCCTATGGATGCCAATGGCGAGGAACTGTACAAGTTCGAGTCTACCGTTGTTGGTGGTGCCATTCCGAAGGAATACATCCCGGCAGTCGGCGAAGGTATCGAAGAGGCTATGAAGGCTGGTATCCTTGGCGGTTATCCGGTAGTTGGCGTACATGCAAATGTATACGATGGTTCCTACCATGAAGTCGACTCTTCCGAGATGGCATTCCACATTGCAGGTTCTCTTGCATTCAAAGATGCTATGCACAAAGCATCCCCAATCCTTCTTGAGCCTATCATGAAGGTAGAGGTTACTACACCAGAGGACTACATGGGTGATGTTATCGGTGATATCAACTCCCGTCGTGGCCGTATCGAAGGTATGGAAGACATCGGCGGCGGTAAGATGATCCGCGGATACGTTCCGCTTTCTGAGATGTTCGGATACGCAACTGACCTGCGTTCCAGAACACAGGGACGTGGTAACTACTCCATGTTCTTCGAGAAATACGAGCCGGTACCAAAGAACGTACAGGAAAAGGTTCTTTCAAAGAAAGACTGATCTGTAGCGTTACCGTATATTTTATAAAAATACTTGCAAATATCCTTGATTTGCAATATAATCAAGGATAGCAAGTTTAAAACCGAAAATAATCATGCTCTGAAAGAAAGAGCGAGTTTTAAGGAGGACATTTTAAAATGGCAAAGGCTAAGTTTGACAGAAGCAAACCACATTGTAATATCGGAACCATCGGTCACGTTGACCATGGTAAAACTACTTTAACTGCAGCTATTACCAAGGTTCTTGCTGAGAGAGTACCTGGTAACTCCGCTACAGATTTCGAGAACATCGATAAAGCTCCGGAGGAAAGAGAGCGTGGTATTACTATTTCTACCGCACACGTTGAGTATTCTACAGCAAAGAGACATTACGCACACGTTGACTGCCCAGGTCATGCTGACTACGTTAAGAACATGATCACCGGTGCTGCTCAGATGGACGGTGCTATCCTTGTTGTTGCTGCTACTGACGGTGTTATGGCTCAGACAAAAGAGCATATCCTTCTTTCCCGTCAGGTAGGCGTTCCTTACATCGTTGTATTCCTGAACAAATGTGATATGGTTGACGATGAAGAGCTTATTGAGCTGGTTGAGATGGAAGTTACCGAGCAGCTTGAGGAGTATGGTTTCAATGACTGCCCAATCATCAAAGGTTCCGCTCTGAAAGCTCTGGAAGATCCGAACAGCGAGTGGGGCGACAAGATTATGGAGCTTATGGATACTGTTGACAGCTACATTCCGGATCCACAGCGTGACACTGACAAACCTTTCGTTATGCCAGTAGAGGACGTATTCTCCATCACAGGTCGTGGTACTGTTGCTACAGGCCGTGTTGAGGCTGGTACTCTTCATGTATCTGAGGAAGTTGAAATCGTTGGTATCAAAGAAGAAACCCGTAAGGTTGTTGTAACTGGTATCGAGATGTTCCGTAAACTTCTTGATGAGGCTCAGGCTGGTGATAACATCGGTGCTCTGCTTCGTGGTGTTCAGAGAAACGAGATTGAGCGTGGACAGGTTCTTGCTAAACCAGGCACCATTACCTGCCATACAAAATTCACCGCTCAGGTTTACGTTCTGACAAAAGATGAGGGTGGCCGTCATACACCATTCTTCAACAACTATCGTCCGCAGTTCTACTTCAGAACAACAGACGTTACAGGCGTTATCACTCTTCCGGAAGGAACTGAGATGTGCATGCCTGGCGATAACATCGAGATGACCATCGAGCTGATCCACCCGATCGCTATGAGCCAGGGTCTTACTTTCGCTATCCGTGAAGGTGGACGTACTGTTGGATCAGGCCGTGTTGCTACCGTTATCGAGTAATTATAAGTTAATCGCATAGATTAATATTGTCCAAGCATAAGATGCCCCGGAACCGCAAGGTTTCCGGGGTTTTTCTGTTGGAGAAAACGTGTATCGATTTTGCAATGATCTGGAAGTTTTGTACAGGGATTTATAGAGTTAAAAATGGTTTTGACCCTATTTTGACCTTGTTTTTTTTTAAATGAGAATAATTTTAAAGCCATTCTTCTGCCACGCCAAGTAGTGTATATATAGGGTCTGACAATAAAATTCAGAACTGGGAGCAAATGAGAAAAAGGAAAGGAAATCTATTCATGAGCGATTGGATACGAAGAATTATTCATCGCTATCATCTTCAAAACACTACCACCCACGAAGCATAACTTTGGCAGTAAATACCCCGTTCTCATATGTAAAAGTATTTGCACCACCGTTTTTTTCGGAAATATGGCGAACAG
>JALERH010000140.1 GCA_022764275.1 Blautia sp.
TAATAAATCCAGTTCGTTTTTTATGACTCCCTCCACTTCCTTTTTTTCACTTCCGAAGCATCCGGTCCAGGCTAATGTGAAAATCAGAAGAAGAAAAGGGAGCAGTCGTTTTGCTGTCTTCATACGGATTTTTTCCTTTCCATGTTATTCCTGCTTATTCTACCAGATTTATGTAAAATTGTCAAAAAACCATTAAAAATATACGATTTTTATAAAAAAAGAGTGAAAAAATTGTGAAATTTGCAATGAACGCCAACAAGGCTTTGCTTTTTTTCAGGAATCTGGTATGATAGAAAGGTCAATGATACAAATACCTGATAGAGGCCGCAAAAGCGGCATAGGAGGTAACGATGAAAAAAAAGATTTTTGTCATTGGGGGGATTGTCATCTTTGCAGGAGTGATCGGTGCCGGTGCCTGGTATTATCTGCATGGCAGGGACCAGATGACAACAAGTGGAGAAGTCGCATATGTGACGAAGATAAGCAGTCTGGATGAGGATTCCACCGGTTTGCTGAACCGGTTTGCAGGCGTGGTGGAACCGCAGAAGACAGTGACGGTAAGTATAGAGAACGGCCGTAAGGTCAAAGAGGTTCAGGTCAGGACCGGAGACGAGGTAAAAGCTGGGCAGCTCCTTTTTGAATACGATCTGACCAGTATAGAGGAGGATCTCCAGGAGGCAAAGCTTTCCCTCGACCGTCTGAAAAATGAAGCACTCAGCCTGAATGAACAGATTACGACGCTGGAAAAAGAGAAAAAGAAAGCTTCCAAGGACAATCAGCTTTCCTATACCATTGAGATTGAAACAAACAAAATGAATCTCAAGAAGAATGAATATGACCAGAAGAGCAAGGAGGCAGAGATCACAAAGCTTCAGAATGCCACCGGAAATACAGAGGTGCGAAGCGAGATCGACGGTGTTATCCAGAAAATTGATACCAGTAAGATGAGCTCGGATGATGGGGACATTGTTGAGGACGGTTCCAACAGCTACTACTCCGGAGATTCCGGCAATGGCGACAGCAATGCATTCATCACCATTCTCAGTACAGGTGCGTACCGGATCAAGGGAATGGTAAATGAGCAGAATAAATCATCCATTATTCCGGGAGAACCGGTCATCGTCCGTTCCAGAGTGGACGAGACGCAGATCTGGCGTGGAACCATGGGCACTGTGGATGAGCAGAATGCAAGCTCTGACAGCAGCAACATGTATTATGGCATGGTCGACAGCAGCGGTGATGCGCAGACAAGCTCCAGCTCCTATCCGTTTTATGTGGAACTGGAATCTTCAGAAGGTCTGATGCTCGGACAGCATGTCTACATAGAAAAGGATGTGGGACAGGAAGAACAGAAAATCGGCATCTGGCTCAGTGACTTCTATATCGTGGATGCAGATACGGACAGTCCGTATGTCTGGGCTGCGGATGAAAAGGGCAGACTGGAAAAGAGAACAGTTGTTCTGGGACAGTATGACGAGGAAATGGGCGAATACGAGATCGCGGATGGACTCACGGAAGAGGACAGCATTGCTTTCCCGGCAGATAATCTGCAGGAGGGAATGGCAACGGCTGACGCATCCATGGCAGCGGATCTGGGAATGGACGGATATCTGGATGACAGTATTGATATGGAGTCAGATTCTGACGGTGATTCTGATATGATCATCGAAGACTTTGGCGATGCGGGAGAAGCAGAGATGGGAGCCGGCAATGGCGATGATGAAATGGTGCCGATTGACGGAGATGATGACTACATCATGGATGAATCTGAGATGTACGGCTCCGACGACATGGAGGCAGCAGGATGATACTGGAATTAAAAGGAATTTACAAAGATTATCTGCAGGGGAAAATAACAGTTCCGGTTCTGAAGAATGTAAATTTCTCTATGGAAGAGGGAGAATATGTGGCCATTATGGGGCCTTCCGGATCTGGTAAATCAACCCTGATGAACATTATCGGGTGTCTGGATAAGCCTACAAAAGGGAATTTTTTTCTGGATGGTCAGGATATGAGCATATGTTCTGAAAACGAAATGTCTGATATCCGGCTGAAAAAAATCGGGTTTGTTTTCCAGAGCTTTCACCTTCTTCCCAGACAGACCGCCCTGTCAAATGTGGAGATGCCTTTGAACTATGCAAAGGTTCCCAAAAAAGAGCGAAAAGAAAGAGCCCTGTATGCTCTGGAACGTGTGGGACTGGCGGATAGAGTGGACTTCAGGCCCAATCAGCTTTCCGGTGGTCAGATGCAGAGGGTTGCCATTGCCCGGGCAATCGTAAACCGCCCTAAGCTTCTGCTGGCAGATGAACCCACCGGTGCGCTGGACAGTAAATCAGGTGCACAGGTCATGGAGCTTTTCCAGAGCCTTAACGACGAAGGAGTGTCCGTACTGATGATCACCCATGATGCTGAAATTGCAGAACATGCAAAACGTGTTGTGACCATCCGGGACGGAATCCTGCAGGAAAAGAGGTGATCACATGAGCAAGGTGAAAAAAGTCATCATTGGCGTGGTGGTAACAGCCCTGGTTGTCAGTGCTGTGGGAGGTGCTCTGGTGTTTATGAGAAAGAAAAACCAGAAAGAGATTCTGGTAGCCAGTGTCGGCAGTCTCGCCAGTGACTATTATTCTCCCAGCACGACTCTTGACGGAAACGTGACCACAAGTGCCACCCAGAATATCACGGTGGATAAGGATATGATCATTGAAGAGGTCTATGTCCAGAAGGGCGATACCGTAAAAAAAGGTGACAGGCTGATTTCTTTCGACATGACGCTTGTGGAGATGGAGCTGAATATCGCAAAGCTGAAGCATCAGAAGCTGGAGCAGGATTTGAAAAAAGCGCAGAAGCGTTTAAACAGTCTGCAGAATGGCGGTCCTGTGACGGATGATGATTCTGCAGGTACTGCGGATAACCTCATAGATGACAAGGATATTTCCTATGATAATTCCGACGATCTTGCTTCGGCATCGGATGGAATGGGAGATCATTATCTGGCAGCCGCCATTGCGCCGCTGCTTTTAAGTGCCATGACCAGTGAATTTGGCAGTGAAGAAGAGAGCGCTGAGATTTCTCAGGAACAGGGTGCGGATATTTCCATGGAGGAGCCGATTACGGAAAGCAATGCCCTGGATTATTATGATCCGTCATCGGATAATGGTTTTGGTGATGGCGGTGACAGAACAGATTCGGGTGGATTTGGCTCAGACGGGAGCGCCCCTCTTTCTCCTGCACCAACCCCGACACCGGTGCCGATAGATGGATTTGAGTATGCAGATCCGAACGGGCAGGTGGGGGATTCCGGCTTTACAGATGGGGATGAGACCTTTTATCAGACACTGGAGTATGATACAGAGCCGTATGCCGGCAGCGGAACAAAAGACGATCCGTTTGTATATCTCTGTTCCAGTGCGAAAGGATATGTAAAAGCGACCGGGGCATTTCTGAATAAAATGGCAGGATATAATGCCGATGGTACGCAGGTGCTCCAGGAGGGCGGTTACTGGTATCTGCTTGAATTCCACGAAAGGGATACCATTGCAGACTATACGGATCGGAAACAATCCTGTACGGGATATTATCTGGTTGAGGGAAGTATGCTGACACAGCCGGTTGACCGTTTTGCAGAGATGGAGTTTACTCTGGACGGAGCATCACAGTACGAAGAGGAAGAACCGGAAATACCGGATATTCCTGGCGGCGGTGGAGGAAGCAGCGCCTTGTCCAGAGCAGAAGCTATTAAGCTTTGGAAAAACAGGATTTCCAATCTGAATCTGGATATCCAGGAGAGCAATATCAAAATTACCAAACTTGAGAAAAAGGTTTCACAGAAGCTGAT
>JALERH010000168.1 GCA_022764275.1 Blautia sp.
AGGACTCTGAGAGATTCTCAGAGTTCTTTTTTTATTTCACACACATCATTAGTACAGCAAAAATCCCCTTCCGCATCCCGTGAGATTGTTTTCCCGGGGCCAGAAGGGGATTTTTTTATATTAATTTTATGGAGATACCGATCATCAATGATGGAACAGACGGATTCCGGTAAATGCCATCACCATTCCGTATTTATTGCAGGTAGCGATCACGTCATCATCTCTCACGGAGCCGCCCGGCTCGGCAATGTATTTCACGCCGCTCTTATAAGCACGCTCGATATTATCACTGAATGGGAAAAATGCATCGGATCCAAGGGTAACATCTGTCATCTGATCCAGCCATGCGCGTTTTTCCTCACGGGTAAACACCTCCGGCTGATGGGTAAAGCTCTTCTGCCAGTTTCCTTCTCCGATGACATCCATGTATTCGTCTCCGATGTAAACATCAATGGCATTGTCACGCTCCGCACGGGAAATGGTTTCTTTAAACGGAAGGTTCAGAACCTTCGGGCTCTGACGGAGGAACCAGTTGTCTGCTTTCTGTCCTGCCAGACGGGTACAGTGTACACGTGACTGCTGTCCTGCACCTACACCGATAGCCTGTCCGTCTTTTACATAGCAGACGGAATTGGACTGTGTGTATTTCAGAACGATCAGGGAAACCTTCATATCACGCTTTGCTTCCTCGGAAAGCTCCTTATTTTCTGTAACAATATTGGAGATCAGCTCGTCGTCAATGGCAAGCTCCTGTCTGCCCTGCTCAAAGGTCACACCGTAAACCTGCTTATGCTCCAGTGGAGCCGGTACATAATCCGGGTCAATCTCAATCACATTGTAATTGCCTTTTTTCTTCTGCTTCAGGATTTCCAGTGCTTCCTCTGTATATCCCGGTGCGATAACGCCGTCAGATACTTCTCTTTTAATAAGAAGTGCGGTATCTTTGTCACAAACATCGGACAGGGAAATGAAATCTCCAAAGGAGGACATACGGTCTGCGCCGCGTGCCCTGGCATAAGCGCAGGCAAGTGGGGAGAAGTTCTTCCAGTCCATATCATCTACCCAGTAGATTTTTGCAAGTGTCTCAGTCAGCGGAAGGCCAATGGATGCGCCTGCCGGAGAAACATGTTTGAAGGAAGTTGCTGCCGGAAGGCCTGTTGCTTTTTTCAGGTCGCGTACAAGCTGCCAGCCGTTAAATGCATCCAGGAAATTAATATATCCCGGTCTGCCGGAAAGGACTTTGATTGGAAGCTCAGAGCCGTCTTCCATATAGATTTTAGATGGCTTCTGGTTCGGATTGCATCCATATTTTAACTCTAATTCTTTCATGGGAAACTCCTCCTTATTTGTTTTTATTTACAATCTTTGACTCGTATTTTCCGGTTGCAATGTCAATGTATCTCACGAACAGAGAAACCTTATTATCCTCATTCAGACTCTCCCAGAGCAGATTGGTAAAGGCATCCATGTCATCCGGAATTGCTACCAGTTTCGGCTCTCCTTCAAAGCTTGGAAGCGGATTGCCGTCGCATTTATAAGTATGAATGAAATGGCCTTCGCCCGGCTTTGCGTTCTCGTATGCAAAGGTGTAACGGCTGCAGGAGGACGGATCACCGTTATTGCTCTTTAAAATAGACATTGCATAGTTAAAGGTTCCGTTTTCTACGTGCAGGATACCGGAGATCCTTGGTGTATAGTTTGGTCCGTCCGGCTCAAACTCACGGCATCGCAGGGACTGTTCAAAAGTAAGCTGATGGTCCATTCCATCGTAAATGGTGTCTGTCTGGTCACCGTTTGTCACGATGGTCTTATTGCCCAGTACGCGTACCGGTGCATAAATGATCAGGCTTGGATCCACAAGCTTTGACGGATCAAATGCCTGAGTACGGATTCCCTCACCTTCCTCAACAAATACGCGGTTTCTGCTGTTTACGCTTCTGCCCATGATGAAATAAGCTGTCACTGCCTTTGTTCCGTCAGCACAGCGTCCGATGATGATTCCTCTTCCCGGGTAGGAATTCTCTTTCAGTTCTTTTTCCAGCGATAACATCTCCATAATCTGCTCTCCTTTTCATATAATAAGGTAAAAAAACGCCTGGGAAGCCTATATTCCAGGCTGCCCAGGCGGTCGGCACAAACTTATTCACTGCACTCCCTGTAGGTAACCCTACTTTCCGCCAGTCATGCAGCACTTCTATTATAGTACAATACTTCGCTTCAAATTTCAAGGCTGAAAATATTTTTTACTTTCTGTCCTTCTTATTTGTCATCTACGCTGTAGTTTGGTGCTTCTTTTGTGATGTGGATATCATGTGGATGAGATTCCTTTAAAGAAGCAGCAGAAATCTTAACAAATTTTCCGGTGGTCTTTAATGTCTCAATGTTCTCTGCTCCACAGTATCCCATACCGGAACGCAAACCTCCGATAAGCTGGAATACGGTATCCTCCAGAAGTCCCTTATAGGCAACTCGTCCTTCCACGCCTTCCGGAACAAGCTTCTTTGCATTTTCCTGGAAGTAACGGTCCTTGCTGCCATTTTCCATAGCAGAAATGGATCCCATTCCACGGTAAACCTTGTATTTTCTTCCCTGATACAGCTCGAAGGTTCCCGGGCTCTCATCGCATCCGGCGAACATGCTTCCCATCATGCAGACATTCGCACCTGCGGCGATAGCTTTTGTAATATCTCCGGAATACTTGATACCACCGTCTGCAATGATCGGAATATCGTAGCGTTTTGCCACCTCATAACAATCCATGACTGCGGTGATCTGCGGTACACCGATACCGGCAACCACACGGGTGGTACAGATAGACCCAGGTCCGATACCAACTTTTACAGCATCTACTCCGGCATCGATCAGAGCCTTGGT
>JALERH010000184.1 GCA_022764275.1 Blautia sp.
TTGTTTGGATTTGGCACCTGGATTTTACCTGTTGATGCACAAGAAGGAAATTAATCAATGGCAAACAGCAAGAAAACCAAAATACACAAGAAAATAGATGGACAACTTTTGCAGATGAACAAGTCTTTTAACAATCTTAAGATGAAGCAGAAAGACAAAATTACTGCATGGGTATATGAAGAATACAAAAAATATGTAACTGAGAATGAAAGAGTTCCTGATTCAGAAGCGGATGAGCATATTATTGATGCGGTTCTTGATAAGATTAATGAGGCACAGATATGGATACCGTCGGGAGAAATTGTCGGTTATTATTACAGAAAGAAACCACATTTGCAGAAACGACTGGATAATGAGAAAAAAATAAAGTTTAAGTCGTATGTGAGTTTTTATAAGAGTATCGTGGATCAGGACAGATGTGCAGTAGTAATATGCAATTTGGAGCATGAAATTATTTATATGAATCCGGCGGCTGTACTTAGCTATACGAAATGGGGCGGAGAAAAGCTGATGGGAAGAAGCCTCATGGAATGCCACAACCAGGAATCCAGAGAAAAGATTCAGCAAGTGGTAGATTGGTTTATGGCAGATGATAACCATAATATTGTATATACTTTTCACAATGAAAAGCAGAATAAGGATGTGTATATGGTGGCACTCAGGGATGAAGGAAAGCTGATTGGGTACTACGAGAAGCATGAATACAGAAATGCAGAGACAATGAAGTTTTATGATTTTTGGTAGGCGAAGCAGATGATATTAATGCGTATAGGATGATGGAAGCGTTTATATACGAACTTCCGACTGGAAAGAATCAGGATGTATTGGAAAGGGAAAACTACATGTTATTAAGAGACCATTTAGCGGAATATACAAGAGAACAACTATTAGATCAGGCAAGGAGTTTTGAACTGAAAAAATTCTCCGGACTTCGGAAAGCTGCACTGATAGACAGGATTATGGAATGCTTCTGTACGGAGGAAATGCTTTGAAGAGGTTGCTGACGTTTTTAGCAAGATTGATGATGAAGCATTCAGAAAAGAGCAAAACAAAAAAGGCTGGATGATGAAATGCGTGCAGTTCTTTATAAACTATTATGGAATTGCACCGGTAGAAATTATATATGAGCTGTACAAATTAAGAGTTAAAGATACCATAGATGAAATGATAACTATGCTGTGGAGCATGCCTGTAGATATTGTGGAATCTTGTATTTTTTCTATGGACAGATTGGGATTGCAGGATTGGCCAAAGGATGATCCGATTTATTCTTCCAGAGGATTGTTTATACATTCACCATTACTGGAGGATGGAGAATTTGAATATTTATTGGATCGTCAAATGGATAAGGAATTTTATATCCCTTCGGTACAGCAAATTGAAGAAATCTGTAGTGTTGGATATGAAGCAAGCTCGTTAGCTTATAAAAAGTTAGAAACATTCTTTATGAGAAAAATGGATATGCCGCATGAACATGCAGTGACCTGGTGCCTTCAGGTGTGGGCAAACAGTTATGAAGGGGAAGCGCAAACGAATTGAGGAGAAAAGAATTTGCCGGAGGTATGCCGACAATTGTGCCGGGAAGCTCTCATGCAGCTGCAATGTTAAGAGAGGCAGCACCGTATCTTGGTGAGATGGGAATACCGGTTGATTTAGAAGGAAATGCTGATACTATTACCACAGCTATGTTTCCTGATGGATTAGGCGGCAGCGCAGTAAGAGTTGAAAAGAAGATTTATCCCAATGATCCGTGCCCCTGTGGATCGGGAAAAAAATATAAGAAATGTTGTGGAAAAAAATAACAAATCCGCATGATTGGCTTGCAGGAAAAGAGAATATGTGCAAAATAGCTAAAAATAAAACATAAAAAATGTATATTATGTATAATCATCACCTTGCGTTTATAAAAAACGATGCTATAATGTAATTTATCAAAAAACAGAGGACTAATGAAAGAAGTTCCTAAAAATGCGATGAAAGGGATACGTCGCAGGAAGATACCGGAGCACAGAGAGCCGTTGGATGGTGAAAAACGGCAGAAAGCCTTCCTGAGATATCACCCGGGAGCATCCTGCTGAAAACAGCACCATTTAGTCGAAGCGAAGAAATGGGTGAGTAAGCCAGGACGTTTTCTCCACGTTACAGGAGAGGCTGTTTCATATGACAGCAAAAAGTGGCCGTAGTTTGTTTACGGCAAGCAAAGTGGTACCACGGAAAATTCCGCCTTTGCAGTTCTGTATGGACTGTAAAGGCGTTTTTTTATAAATACATACAAAAGGCCTGGCATGATTGCAGCCTTAATAAGAAGAAAAGGGGTAAAAGGAAATGAGTGGAATCTTAATGATGGTAATCGCTCTGGTAGTACTGGGAGGTGCATATCTCCTGTACGGGCGGTATCTTCAGAACAAATGGGGAATTGACCCCAAGGCAAAAACTCCTGCCTATGAATTAGAGGACGGAGTGGATTATGTACCTGCTGATACCAATGTAGTATTTGGACATCAGTTCGCATCTATCGCGGGCGCAGGCCCGATCAACGGACCGATTCAGGCGGCAATTTTTGGCTGGCTGCCGGTTATGCTGTGGATCCTTATCGGAGGCGTATTTTTCGGAGCGGTTCAGGATTTTGCCGCGATGTATGCCTCTGTAAAAAACAAAGGACGTACCATCGGTTATATTATTGAAGAATATATCGGCAAATTAGGTAAAAAACTGTTCCTGCTGTTCTGTTGGCTGTTCTGCATCCTGGTAATCGCTGCATTTGCAGATGTCGTTGCGGGAACCTTCAACGGATTTACCGCCGATGAAGCCGGAGTGATTTCAAAAGTAACCGCAAACGGTGCGGTAGCAACAACCTCCATGCTGTTCATTCTTGAAGCCGTTGTTCTGGGAATGATCCTAAAATATGCAAAACTGAATAAATGGGTCAATACTGCAATTGCAATTGTCATGTTGGTTGCTGCCGTTGCACTTGGACTGAAATTTCCGTTATATCTGGATCGCGGAATATGGCACATTATCATTTTTGCCTATGTAATGGTTGCCTGTGTGGTTCCTGTATGGGCATTGCTTCAACCGCGTGATTATCTGAACAGTTATCTGTTGATCTTTATGATCCTGGGGGCTGTCGTTGGTGTATTTGTGGCAAATCCGTCCTGCAATCTGGAAGCATTCAATGGATTTAATGTGGACGGACAGTACCTGTTCCCAATCCTGTTTGTTACCATTGCCTGCGGAGCTGTATCCGGTTTTCATTCTCTGGTATCTTCCGGTACTGCTTCCAAACAGATAAAAAGTGAAAAGAGCATGCTGCCGGTATCCTATGGTGCCATGCTTATGGAAAGTATGCTTGCTATCATAGCATTGATTGCGGTTGCTTCCTTCGGAAAAGGTGAAGCAGCAGCACAGGGACTGAAAACTCAGCCGCAGATTTTTGCAGGCGCAATCGCAAACTTCCTGAGTGTTGCAGGTCTGCCCCATGATCTGGTATTTACTCTGATCAATCTGGCAGTATCCGCATTTGCACTGACGTCCCTGGACTCCGTGGCACGTGTAGGCCGTCTTTCCTTCCAGGAGTTTTTCATTGACGATGACGTAGATGAGAAAAATATGAGTCCGTTCTTAAAAGTAGTGACCAACAAATACTTTGCAACAGCGATTACTCTGGTACTGGCATATCTGCTTGCAAAAGTCGGATATGCAGAAATCTGGCCGCTGTTTGGCTCTGCTAACCAGCTGTTGTCTGTACTGGCTCTGGTTGCCTGTGCGGTATTCCTGAAAAAGACAAAGAGACAGGGCGCAATGCTCTGGATTCCTATGGTATTCATGATGGCGGTTACATTTACGGCTTTGGGAATGACCATCGTAAAACTGTCAAAAGCATTTGTAACGACAGGACTGAGCCTGGGAAATACATTGCAGCTGATTTTTGCTGTTCTGCTTCTGATCCTTGGCGTGATCGTTGCAGTACAGGGTATTAAAAAGCTTATGGAAAAATCAGAAGGCAAAAAAGCTGCCGCATAATAATCCAATCGGATTTTCGGAAAGAGAAGAAGCATATTCTATCCGTACATAATTCAAAAATATAAGCCTTACAAACCGTGTGGATAAACGGTCTGTAAGGCTTTTTTTATTTGTCTATGAGCTTTTTGAAAAACCGGCAATTCCAAAAGCAGCCGGACCGCCGTGGGTGGTAATGACACCCTGTGCCTGTATCCAGTGAACATTCCGGAAG
>JALERH010000187.1 GCA_022764275.1 Blautia sp.
GGAGCTGCCGCTCCGCAACAGACCAATCCGTTGCGGAGAGACAGCTCCCTCCATATTTACTCCAGACATTCTCCCAGAATATCCGCCATTTCATCCACATTATCCTTTGTGATCACAAGCGGCGGTACCAGACGAAGCACATCGCTGCCTGCAGAAATGACCAGAAGTCCCTTTTCCAGTGCTTTGTTTACCACATCCCCAACGGGGCGTCCGGTGATCACCAGACCCTGCATGAAGCCCATGCCTCTCCGTGCGGATACACAATCATATTTCTCCACCAGCTCGTCGAGCTTCTTCTCCAGATATGGGGTCAGTTCCTGCACGTGGGCCAGGATCATATCCTTCTCAAAAATATCAAATACTTTGCTCACAGCAGCACAGACAAATGGGTTTCCTCCGTAAGTGGTACCATGATCTCCAGGCTGTAAGGAAGCCGCTGCCGCCTTTTCATTCAGCACAAATGCGCCCACCGGAACACCGCAGCCAAGAGCCTTTGCGCAGGTCATAATATCCGGCTGTACACCGTATGCCTGCCATGCAAAATAGTATCCGGTACGCCCCATGCCGCACTGGATCTCATCCAGGATCAGCAGGATATCCTTCTCATCGCAGATTGCTCTGAGTCCTTCCAGGAATTCCTTATCCGCCGGATAAATGCCGCCTTCTCCCTGTACCGTCTCTGCGATAATGGCACAGGTTTTGTCTGTTATCTGCGCTTTTACACTCTCCAGATCATTAAAATCCGCAAATTTTACGCCGCCCATCAATGGCTCAAAGGGCTCCCTGTAATGTGCATTTCCGGTCACGGAAAGCGCGCCGATACTTCTTCCGTGGAAAGAATGATTCATGGCGATCACCTCGTGATCTGCGTGTCCATCCCGTGCATAGGCGTATTTTTTCGCAGCCTTAATGGCGCCCTCGATAGCCTCCGTACCGCTGTTTGTAAAGAATGCCTTGCTCATACGGCTTGCCAGAACCAGCTTCGCTCCTGCATCGATAATCGGCTCATTGTAATACAGATTGGAAATATGCGTCAGCTTGTCAATCTGAGCTTTCAGAGCCTCATCATATCCCGGATAGTGATAGCCAAGTGCATTTACCGCGATCCCCGCTGCAAAATCCAGATACTTTTTTCCCTCTGTATCATATAAATAAACTCCCTCTCCCCGTTCAAAAACAACAGGGAAACGGTTATACGTATGCAGAATACTTACTTCTGCTTCCTCCATCTGATCATGCATGTTCATGGTAAAATTTTTCTCCGTCCTCTCTCAAAATTGCCGTACCAATACCTTTATTCGTGAAGATTTCCAAAAGAAGGCTGTGCGGAATTCTGCCATCCAGAATATGTACCCGGTTTACCCCTTTTTCAATGGCATGGATACAGTTATTCAGCTTCGGGATCATACCGCCGCCCACATATCCCTGCTGGATAAGCTCCTGCGCCTCATTGACATGAAGCTCGGAAATCAGTGTAGATGGGTCATTCTGGTCTTTATATACCCCTTCAATATCAGAAAGAAATGCCAGTTTTTCCGCATGTACAGCCTCTGCAATGGCGCAGGCTGCATCGTCTGCATTGATGTTATAGGTATCATAATTTTCATCATATCCTACCGGAAAAACAATGGGAAGAAAGTCTTTTTCCAGGAGATCATGCAGAATCTTCGGGTCGACCTCGGTCACTTCTCCCACATATCCTATGTCCTCTCCGCCGGACAGTTTCTTTTTGCATTTTAAAAGTCCGCCGTCCTTACCGCTGATTCCCACGGCACGCACGCCCAGGGACTGGACATAATTCACCAGCTCTTTATTTACCTTTGCAAGGACCATTTCCGCGATTTCCATGGTGTCCTTGTCTGTCACACGAAGTCCGTTGACAAACTTCGCTTCCATGCCTACTTTTCCTACCCAGCGGCTGATTTCCTTGCCGCCGCCGTGCACAATGATCGGCTTAAATCCAACCAGCTTTAAAAGGACTGCGTCTTTGATCACATTCGCCTTCAGTTCCTCGTCCAGCATAGCACTTCCGCCATATTTAATCACTACAATTTTACGGTTAAAGCGCTGGATATATGGAAGCGCTTCGATTAACACTTCTGCTTTTTCAAGATATTTCTGATTTATCATCTTTTACTCCATTCTTCCTTCATCAGGAACGATAATCGGCATTTATTTTAATATAGTCATAGGTCAGATCGCAGCCCCATGCCGTAGCCGTGGCAGTACCCATTTTTATATCTGCAATGGCAGTTACCTCATCCTCGGAAAGGATTTTGGTAGCTTCTTCTTCACTGTATCCTGTGGATACTCCGTTTTCGATAATTTTGATCTTACCTGCACGGCTCTCAAAATACAAGTCTACCTTTTCCGGGTCAAACTGTGCTCCGGAATAGCCCATTGCACAGAGGATACGTCCCCAGTTTGCATCGTGCCCGTAAATGGCGGCCTTTGTCAGAGAAGAAGTCACCACTGATTTGCTCAAAGTCACTGCCTGTTCTTTGGTCTCAGCTCCGATAATCTTCACTTCGAATAAAGCGGTTGCACCCTCTCCATCCCCTGCAATCTTTTTGGAAAGACAGGTATTGATGTAGTTCAGTGCTTCCAGAAACGTGTCAAAATCCGCACCTTTTTCCGTAATTTCCGGATTTCCTGCCAGTCCGTTTGCAAGAAGAAGTACCGTATCATTGGTGGAAGTATCTCCATCTACAGATACCATATTATAGGTATCTTTTACATTTTCACTCAGCGCAGCCTGCAGCATTTCTTTGGAAATACAGGCGTCCGTCGTCACAAAGCCAAGCATGGTACACATATTGGGATGAATCATGCCGGAGCCCTTACACATACCGCCGATGGTAACGGTTTTTCCGCCGATTTCCACCTGGACTGCCACCTCTTTTTTCACCGTATCGGTGGTCATAATCGCTTTTGCAGCCTCTGTTCCGGCCTCGATCGTATCAGAAAGCTTTGGCGCCATTGCTTTCACACCGTTCGTGATACGGTCTATGGGAATCTGCATTCCGATCACGCCTGTGGAAGCAACCAGAACGCTGTCAGACGGGATTCCCAGAACCTCTGCTGTCATATCCGCTGTTTCTTTGCAGTAGCCATATCCTTCTGCGCCGGTGCAGGCGTTTGCAATTCCACTGTTGCAGACTACTGCCTGCGCATGGGAGCGATTGTATACCACGTTCTGATCCCATTTTACCGGTGCAGCCTTCACCACATTGGTGGTAAAGGTTCCGGCTGCCACACAGGGCACCTCACTGTAGATCATGGCCATATCTGTCCGGCCCTTATATTTGATTTCCGCTGCTGTCGCTGCCGCCTGAAAACCCTTCGCAGCAGTCACACCGCCCTCTATTATTTTCATACTTCCTGCTCCTCTCCTGCTATTATCATTATCGCCGTATAATGCTTTTCCCGTTCTGCATTTTCCCGTTCTGCATTATATTTGAAATCATTTACGGGTACATCGGTACCTGCAAAAGTCCTTCTGCTTCATCAAATCCAAACATCAGATTCATATTCTGGACTGCCTGTCCGGCCGCACCCTTTACCAGATTGTCAATCGCACCCATCATGATGATCCGGTGCGTTCTCGGATCAATCTTAAAGTTCACATCCACATAATTGCTGCCTTCCACCCATTTCGTCTGCGGGCAGAGATCCTTTTCCAGAACACGGACAAAGGTTTCCTTTTCATAATATTTATCATAGGCAG
>JALERH010000202.1 GCA_022764275.1 Blautia sp.
TCGTGATTTCGGTCAATGAGCGTAAAATAGACATCTTCCAGGGAGATATGTTCCTGCGATACATGATAAATACTACCGCCTGTTTCCACGATGCGTTTGACAATGCACGGAATTTCATTCTCGGAGCTTACGGCAATATCATAAATATCTGCACCGATTTTTTCATATCTCATGTCACTCGGCACGCAGTTTGTTTTTATCCGTACTTTCATGCTTTCAGAAACCATGGCCCGAAGTTCGCTGATCGTTCCTGCGGCAAATAGGCTGCCTTTGTCCATCAGGCCGTAGGTAGAGCAGATTTCTTCGGCATAGCGAAGCTGATGTGTGCAGAGAAAAACCGTTGTTCCCTCTGCGGCAAGCTCCTGAATAAGCGAATTCACATTCTGAGCGCTTTCGGGATCAAGTCCGGAGGTCGGCTCGTCCAAAAACAAAATCTCAGGGCTGTGCATCAAGGCTCTGGCAAAAGAAAGCCGCTGCCGCATACCGGTGGAATAGGCGGATAGCTTCCGGTGCTGTGCATCCGCCAGATCCAGCCGTTTCAAAAGGCTGTCCGCCCGCTTTTCGCAGTCAGACCGATTCATTCCGAACAGCATTCCGTAAAAAATAAGGTTCTCCATTCCTGATAAATGGTCATACATTTGGGCGTGTTCTGTGACAACCCCTGTTTTCTGATGCAGCTTTTCAGGGTTATCGGCAGGATTCATGTCAAGCACACAGCTCTTTCCGCTTGTGGGAGACAGCATACCTCACAGCAACTTGATAGTCGTGGTCTTTCCCGCCCCGTTTGGGCCAAGAAAGCCGAATATTTCTCCCCGTTCCAGAGAGAAGCTGATATGATCCACCGCTTTGGTTCCGCCGGGATATGTTTTTGTTAAGTTATCCGCGGTTATAATTGAAGACATAAGATCTTTTGGCTCTATCTTATTCATCTGAATACCCTCCATTCAATCATGATTTACACCTCAAAAGCCCGCACCCCAGTTTCTGAAACATAATCGTCTGCTTTTCGCCTTTTCGTTACACATTCATAGCAACATCAGCTTTCTCATAAGTAAACTGCCCCTTCATGAGATAAATTCCCAAGATGGCGTTGAATACTACCGCCGAAAATGTACTGATTCTTTCAAACAGACCGAATACCGCTTTGGGCAACAATGTGGTGCCAAGCGGCCCCATCATCATAGCCACAAGACATACAACTGCCCATATTCTAAGGGAATTCAACCGTTCCTTTCTTGCTCCGATTGCCACCAGCACCAATGAGGCCAAGGATAATGCTACAACCAGGATCGTCACTCCAAGGTGCATCACATTCTGCGGATTTGATGCAGACGCATTACTTACCCAAGGGAAAAGATCATATCCCACATTGCAGGCCCATTCCATGGCGGTAAAAGAATAAATTCCCAGCTTCATCGCTTTCGATTTGCAGCCGGATACTCCTACACAAACCGCCATGGCAGAAACCAATCCGCATGGCCCAAATAATGCGTTCAACTGGCCTGCAAGCTCTGCCGAGGGCGCTCCCTCTGCGGATAAATCGCTGACCGCCATGCTCAACCAGTCATAACCCGGATAGGCCAGCGGAGAAAATACCACCATTGCCGTATAGGACAGCAGGCTGATTATCCCCAATATTCCCAACATTCTTAACCTTTTTTCTATCATATTCCATTGATTCCTTTCTAAAAATTGAATGATACCCTTCCTAACTTTTCCTTAAAATCTGCCCGTTCGGCATCGCCTTTATCGGAAAGCCAGATAACAACTGTCTGCTTAACTTCTTCCGTTCCCATGCTCGTTCCAACGCCCCAATTCAGCAAATGGGACGCAACCTTTATGGAAGTCATGTCGTTCCATGCCGCCCCTGGCTGAATGTCCAGGTTGATCTCATCCAATATATTTTTCAATTCCAAAGCGGATGGTTTTTGCAATTTTCATCTTAAAGCTAGCCTCGGCATTGTTGGAGTGGATCGTTCCCACCGTTGGACAGGAATCTAACTTCGGACATCCGCCGCAGGTGGTCACACCCTTTTTCATCGCACATTGACGGATGGCGCAGAGGCTGTCGCAGAATACCGTTTTGACTCCATCCGCCCGGCAGCCCTGACATTTGATCATTTCCGGTGTGATTGGCACTCCGTTGAGCCTTATCCATAGAGCCGCGGCGCCGCCCCAGATAAAGGAAAACCTGACGTCGGCAATCCTGATATGTTCCAAATACTGCGGCTATGTCACAGCGGACACAGCCGCATTGTTCTATAAATGGCTCCTTTCACTGTCTTGCGTTATGTTCAAAAAGACGCAGAGCACACCGTCATGGTAAAGCTCTGCGTCTTAAGCGTCTGGCGTCTTTGTGAAACCGTATTCATTTTTTCTGCGGCGTTATCCCACGTTCACAGGAATCCGCCATTTCCTTTGCCGTAGCCATATCTATACTGCCATCCCGAAACTTATCCGTCAGTACGATTCCGATACATACTTGACTAAGATCGTGGCTGACCGCCTCCGGGAAAAAGCTGTCAGCATCTGTGATAACAAAAGCGGCGATACCGTTGGCGAAAATAATCATCTGATTCAACAAATCCTCCGCATCCTTCTCGGATAAGCCAAATATTTTCCTGATTTCTTCTACAAGCGGTGCTATGATGCTTTCAAATTCCAACTTGAACCGAAGATATGGGCTGTGTTCGTTCCGTTGTGATAGAAATAGCAGGCGATACAGATTCGGTTCCTCCGCCGCAAAGCTGACCCAGCGCATTCCAAATTCCTTGAAGGCCGGAGTATAATCGAAAATATCCGCCATATACTCCTGATACTTCTGTTTGGCCAGTTTCCAGACCTCTTCCCTTAGTTCCTCCATGCTGTTCCATACCGTAAAGATAGGGGAAGCAGATGTATTCAGGCGTTTTCCTACCTCACGGGCCACCACTGCATCAATGCCTTTTTCCCGTGTCACTTCATAAGCTGCGTTTACAATTTCCTCTTTCGTATACTTCGGTTTTGGCGGCATATTGTCATCTCCGTTTCATATATTTTTATGACATTCGTTTTGTAACATCAGTTTCGTAACATCTGTTCTAATTATATCTACATTATCCCTACTTGTCAATAGACTTTTCTATTTGGGGTGGAATTTCTACCGGCAAGCAATGCAATCTTCCGTAAGATTGCGTATTTAGACAGGAATCCGTTTCCGGTATTCCTGCCAAAATGCTTGTTGGTGACACGTCCCCAACCCCCTGAAACATTGTGAAACATTGGGGTCAGGTACCATAAACTGGTATTGACGCCTAAATCAACACTTCCCACTTGCCGCTTCGCTTTCCGTTTAATCTCTGTATATAGCCCTTTTCCTTTAACGAAGCAACTTTATTTTTAACGGTTCTCTCTGATTTTTCAATTCTAATTGCTATTTCTTTCTGAGTAATGTTAGGATTTTCCAAACCTGCCAGGCTTCACTCTTTTCAATTTGTCCAGGTTCACCCTGTTTGATATATTCTTCAAGCTCAAATTGCCAGTTTTTATCTGCTGACATAGCCGCACCTCGTTTCCTCGCTTTAATACTTGATTCTAAAATAGTCCAAATATGCTTTATATTTATCCTGGGCTGTCAGACAGGTATCTATCAGATAGCCTTTTTCATTGTTCCATTCTTTCAATCCACGATAGTAGAACATCTTCAAATTATCCTCAATGATGAACGGAACAATATTATATTTCAGGCACTCCTTGAACATAATCAGTCTGCCTACACGACCACTGCCATCTTGGAATGGATGGATTCGCTCAAACTTTACATGGAAGTCCAGAATATCCTCGAATGTCTTTTCTTCCTTGGCATTGTATTCTGTCAGCAATTCTTTCATCTTATAGGCAACATCTTCCGGAAGGGCAGTATCCATACCACCAACCTCATTCGGCAGTTTCTTATAGTCACCGACAGCAAACCACTCTTTTCTGGAGTCGCTGGTTCCATTCTTCAAAATCAGATGTAACTCTTTGATGAACTTCTCAGTCAACGTTGTTTTTGCATTCTCGATAATAATGTCGATGCAGCGGAAATGGTTTGCTGTTTCAATCACATCGTCCACATTGAGAATTTCATTTTCTACGCCAATAGTGTTGGTTTCAAAAATGTATCTGGTCTGATCGTGAGTCAGGCGACTGCCCTCGATGTGGTTTGAGTTGTATGTCAAATCAATCTGCGTCTTATGATAGATACCATCGGAGTATTTGCTTGCCTTCTGCTCTTTCAGAATATCCAACAAAGTAATTGGTTTCTCTTTTCTCTTGTTGGTGCGCTCCGGTTTCTCTGCATTTTCAGGAATGTTCCAAGTCTTGCCGGTAAGAAACGCACCATTCACACGTCCCTGGGCGCAATAGTTTCTAACGCTGCGCTCCGACACATCCCATTTTTTTGCTATTTCAGTAACTGAAAGGTATCGCATCTGCTCTCCTCCGATATAAATCGAATCAAATAACTACACTAATCTACTGTATACTATATCACATTATCGGCAAAAATATCAACATTTTTTCAAGTTATATGTTGTGTTTTTGCCGTTAAAGAAAATTCAATTCCAATAGCTTGCCTATCGTGTAGAATTGAGAACAATAATCCGAAATGCCCCCTCTAAAGTTGAACCTCATTTAGTATTTCTCAGCCAACCATTCCAGTAAATGAATCACCTCAATTCCTTCATAGGCGAAAGATAAGGGAAGCCGCTTTCATCAGCTTCCCTGTTCCAGCATCGTCTCCGCAAAGATTCCATACCCGCTTGTGGAATCCTGGACAAATACATGTGTAACGGCCCCGACAAATTTTCCATTCTGCAAGATGGGCGACCCCGACATTCCCTGCACGATTCCTCCTGTTAAAGAAAGCAGTTCTTCGTCTGTGATGTGGATGACAAAGCTTTTATTGCTGTCCTCGTGGTTCATGTCGATTTTCGTAATCTCCGCTTCATATTCCTGCACACCATTCCCCACTGAGCACAGGATGGATGCCGGGCCAATTTCCATTTCCTGCTTATAACCTGCCTCCACTTCCCTCAGGGAGAGCGCGTCTACGGTTCTGTAATCATACTGCCCGAAAATCCCGTTTTCGCTGTTGGAGGAAATGGTACCGATTACATTTCCGGAATCGTACCGGATGAGCCCGGACAGCTCACCCGGACTGCCCTTGCTGCCTTTCTGGATTCCCAGTATCTGTGCCCGGTAAAGCGCTCCACCCTTGATATCCAGAAGCTCCCCTGTGTCTACGTCACTGATGCCATGCCCCAGGGCACCGTATCTTCCTGTATGATCCACAAAGGTAAGTGTTCCGATTCCCTGGGTATCGTCGCGCACCCAGATTCCAAGCTTGTATTCCCCCTGTGTATCCTTCACCGGACTGATGGAAACCGGAATGGTATCTCCATTTCTTACAATGTCCAGGGTAACATTTTCCCCGTCCAGATTTTTCAGCCTCTGCATCAGTTCTTTCTTGCTGGTGACCTTTTGCCGGTTAAAGGCCACGATATAGTCCCCCGCTTTTACGATATTCCTTGCCGGTTCCTTCGTCTCACCGTCCTCTGAGAGGATTTCTCCGGTATCGATCACAAGAACACCTTCTGTTTCCATATAGATACCCACCGTACTGCCGCTTACCATGACGGTCGTACCATCTGTAGGCACGACCTTTACATCCTTAAATGGAATGATTCCAAACAACTTACTGCTCAGGAGATAGCTGCCTTCCCCGGATACAGTGATTGCATCTTCAAAGGTGACAAGAGGACATTCCAGAAGCTCTTCTGCATCCTGGCTCTGCCCTTTTGTCACATGGATCTCATCCGGTATCTTCCTGTCCAGGTACTGGTATCCCAGCACCGCCATTGCCAGCAGATCAAGCCCCAGGCACCAGAAAAGAAAGCGCCGGTATTTCTTCTTTCTGTCCATTCTCACCACATCCTTTTCATCTGTAAACAAAATAAGAGAGGATATTCTGTCGTTTATCCTCCCTTAGTATGTGGTGAAACTATTTATTTCAGTCTTGTATTTTTATGTACCTGTGCCAATTCTTTCATCTCACGGGCGTTTTCCAGAACCGCATTTGTGATCTCGGAGCCGCCCAGAAGTCTGGCCAGTTCCCGGATAGAAGCATCTTCGGTCAGCGGATGGATCTGCGTGGTCGTCGCTGTTCCTTCCACATGTTTTTCAATTTCAAAATGCGTATCTGCCATCGCCGCGATCTGCGGCAGATGTGTGATGCAAAGCACCTGGTGATGCCGTCCGATGACCGCCATTTTTTCGGAAACCTTCTGTGCGGTACGTCCGCTGATTCCTGTGTCGATCTCGTCAAAAATAAGCGTTTCGATCTGATCCCGGTCTGCCAGGATTGCCTTAAGTGCCAGCATGATTCTGGAAAGCTCACCGCCGGATACGATCTGTCCGAGAGGCTTTAAGCTCTCTCCCGGATTGGTGGAGATTTCATATTCAATGTCGTCAAAACCGTTTTCCGTGAAGTTCTTTTTTCTGGAAAATGCAATGGAAAAATCAACATCCAGGAAATTCAGATCCTTCAGACCTTCCATTATTTTTCCTTCCAGCTGCTTACTATATTCTTTACGGATTTCGGATAATTCATTCGAATATTTCTCCAGAATTTTCTGCGCTTGTGCCAGTTCTGCCTGTGTCTGCCGGAAAATTTCTTCAAATTTTTCCATTTTTTCCAGCTTTTTCTGCTGTCTGTCCTGGTAAGCAAGGATCTCTCCGATGCTCTGTCCGTATTTTGCTTTCAGACCATTCAGTAAATCCAGCCTGCGCTCCGTCTCATAGAAAACCTCCTCATCAAAGGTCATATCATCCATGTAAGAGGAAAGCTCCCGGTTAAAATCATTGAGAAGGCTGTCCACCTCACCCAGTGTATCGGAAAGCGCATTTAATTCCTCGTCAAACTCCGTTACTCTGGATAATTCCCGCAGGGCATTTCCCACCAGTTCTCCGGCTCCCTGTCCGTCGTAGCCGGTCATACCGTGGACACTTTGCAGAGCATCGATGATCCGGCGTCCGTTTGACAGCTTGCGGTACTGTTTTTCCAGTTCCTCATCTTCGCCTTCCTGAAGAGCTGCCGACTGAATCTCATTGATCTCAAATTCCAGGAAAGCCATCTCACGGTTTCTCTGCTCTTCGTCTATATCCAGAGCTTTCAGATCCGCCTGGCATTTTCTGTATGTTTTGTAAGCTTCCCGTACCTTTTCTTTTACGGGATGGATTTTTTCTCTTCCGTAGGCATCCAGGATCTCCAGCTGTTTGTCCTGATACAAAAGGGACTGATGCTCGTGCTGGCCATGGATATCCAAAAGGCAGGCTGCTGCCGCTTTCATCTGGCCGACGGTGCTGGTTTCCCCGTTTATCTTGTTGATGCTTCTGCCCTCCATAATCTTGCGCGACAACAGCACCTGTCCGTCCTCCGGATAGATGTCAAGCGCCTCCAGAGCTTCCTTTGCTTTTGTATTTTCCACCTGAAACAACAGCTCCACAAGGGCATAGGGAGCATTTTCCCGAATCATGTTCCTGGATATCTTACCTCCCAGGATCAGCTGCATGGAGCCGAGCAGAATGGATTTTCCTGCTCCGGTCTCACCTGTCAGGATGTTCAGGCCCGGTCCGAATTCCACTTCGGTTTCTTCTATCAGTGCAAGGTTTTTTACGTGCAGATGGACTAACATGTTTGCACCTCCTTACTTCTGATCCAGGATGTTATGAAGCTTTTCCATGACGCCAAGGGCAAGATCCGAGCTTCTGCAGGCACACATAATGGTATCGTCCCCCGCAATACACCCGAGAATCTCCGGCCATGCCAGAGCATCCAGTGCGGCAGCCACTCCCATTGCCATTCCCGGCACGGTCTTAACCACCACCAGATTCTGCCCCACATCTATGGAAATCACTGCATCACGCAGTACCCTGGTATATTTATCCCCAAGCTCCGGAGCCGCATCCTTCAGGATCGCATAGTGGGATTTTCCATCCTTTCCGGCCACCTTTGTCATTTTCAATGCCCGGATATCCCTGGAAACCGTAGCCTGCGTTACCTTGAAGCCAGCTTCATTCAGTCTGGCCGCAAGCTCCTCCTGGGTATCAATATCATATTGATGAATCAGTTCAATAATCTTTTCATGTCTTGCTAATTTCACTGCCAACCTCCCTGCCGACCGCCCACTGCGCGGTGGCTGCCCATGGAGGGGATTCCCTCACAGAGCCATCAGCTGTTGCTCATTTTCTGACGCAGCACCTCTACAAAGCTCAAATGGTTTAATTTCAATATTTTTGTCTCTGCCTCTGCTTTGCGGATCACGATCCTGTCCCCTGTCACCATGTGAATCACAGAATCTCCGTCAAACGAGGCAACACCTCTTTCACAGTCCCGATGGCGTCCCTCACCCATCTCCACTGTGATCACATCCTCTGCGGGAAATACAATGCTTCTTGTATTGAGCGTATGCGGTGCAATGGGTGTCAGAATGGTCATAAACGCATTTGGAGAAACAATAGGCCCGCCTACGGAAAGGGTATATCCTGTGGAGCCGGTGGGTGTGGAAATGATAATTCCGTCTGCATTATAGGAATTCAGATATTCATTGTTTACATAATTGTTAAACCGCACCACACGAAGGGGGCCTTCCCGCCCGATCACGATGTCGTTTAAGGCAATGTCCTCACCGATCACCGTGTCTCCCCGATAAACCGTGCCGATGAGCATCATCCGTTTCTCCACCTCATAATCATCTGCCATCAGCTGATCCAGAGCTCCGTAAACGGCTGCGCCCTCCACCTCTGCCAGAAATCCCAGCGTTCCCAGATTGATTCCCAGAAGCGGTATATCCCGATGTACCACATCCCTCGCAGCCTGCAAAAGCGTCCCGTCGCCGCCCAGTACGATGATGCACTGTGTCCCCTGCGGAATCAGCTCCGGATTTGTATAATGAAAGGGCCCTTCAAACTTTCTGGAAGCCTGCTGGATCTGACATTCTTTCCCGTGTTTTTTCAGATAGGAAACAATGTTCTCTGTGGTTTCCAGATTTTTATCTTTTTCACTGTTGGTAATAATATAAAATTTATCCATAGATCATATCCTTAAGCATCCAACTGCCCGTGGGCTTCCTTTACCACTTCCTCCACTGTGACAGGAAGACTGTCCTGTACCGGTGTTCCTTCCGGCAGCTTCTTCAGATGAAGGAGATATTCAATGTTCCCCTCCGGTCCTTTAATGGGCGAAAAGGATAAATGCCTCGGTTCCAGGCTGATGCTCATGGCATAATCCCTGACCTTTTCAATGACTTCCCGGTGTACCGCCGGATCACGGACAACTCCTTTTTTTCCAACCTTTTCCCTGCCTGCTTCAAACTGAGGCTTGATGAGGCAGACAATTTCTCCATCCTCCGTAAGAAGATTTCTAACCGGGAGCAGAACCTTTGTAAGGGAAATAAAGGAAACGTCAATGGAAGCAAACGCCGCCGGCTCCTGGATATTTTCCGGAAGCACATACCGGATATTCGTTTTTTCCATACACACCACTCTGGGGTCATTGCGAAGCTTCCAGTCCAGCTGGCCATAGCCCACATCGATGGAATAAACCTTTACCGCTCCATTCTGAAGCATGCAGTCTGTAAATCCTCCGGTAGATGCTCCCACGTCCATACAGACTTTCTCCGCAAGGGTTACATCAAAATGTTTCATGGCTTTTTCCAGCTTCAGACCGCCCCGGCTGACATAAGGCAAAGTATTACCCCGCACTTCGATCTTTACAGTTTCCGCAAACATGGAACCGGCCTTATCCTCTTTCTGACCATCCACATATACATCACCGGACATAATATATGCCTTTGCTTTTTCTCTGGATGGAGCAAGTCCCTGCTCCACAAGCATCATATCCAATCGTTTCTTCATGATAACTCCTCCGGATGTTCCTGAATGATCTCCACGATTTCCGGAGCACTCAGACCGATTTTTGCACGCAGGCTGTCCACACTTCCATGATCCACAAAGCGATCCCAGATAGCAACAGGCAGCACCCTGCACTTTGGATGGCAGGCCTCCATATAAGCACAGACATGCTCTCCAAAGCCGCCATTTTTGACATTCTCTTCTACTGTTACAAAAAGCCCGTGATCTTTTGACAGCTCGTCCAGAAGCTTTGTATCCAGCGGCTTTACAAAACGGACATTTACAAAAGTGGGTTCATAGCCCAGCTCTGTCAGCTGTCTGTAGACCTTTTCACAAACCTCTACCATGCTTCCAAGCGCCAGAATCGCAATCTTCTTTCCACGGAAGAGCACCTCACTCTTTCCCATTTCAATGGGTGTTTTAAACTCTGAAAGCCCCTGATACGCCGTACCTCTGGGATAACGGATTGCAAAAGGGCCGTCTCCGTCCACTGCAAACTTCAGCATTTCCCCCAGCTCCCATCCATTCTTGGGTGCCATGAGGGTAAGATTCGGCATCATACTAAGATAGGAAATGTCAAAATTTCCCTGATGCGTTTCTCCGTCTGCTCCAACAAGACCCGCACGGTCCACTGCCAGTACCACATGGAGCTTCTGCATACACACATCGTGAAGCAGCTGATCCACGGCCCTCTGCAGGAACGAGGAATAGATTGCCGCCACCGGGATCATCCCTCCCAGAGCAAGACCGGCTGCAAAGGAAACCGCATGTTCCTCTGCGATTCCCACATCAAAAAAGCGCTCCGGATAAGCCTTTGCAAAACGTTTCAGTCCGGTTCCCTCCGGCATCGCCGCGGTAATAGCTGTTACTTTTTTGTTTGCCTTTCCCATTTCACACATGGCCATGGAAAAGACATCCGTATAGGAAGGAGCTCCCGGTTTTGCCAGAGATTCTCCTGTGGAGATTTCAAAGGGGCCTGTGCCGTGAAAACGGTCTGGTTGTTTTCTGGCCGGCTCATAGCCATGCCCTTTTTCTGTCAGAACATGGACCACAACCGGTCCTTTCACCCGTTTGGCTTCGTTAAAAAGCCGCATCATAAGTCTCATATCGTGTCCGTCCACCGGTCCCAGATACGTCAGCCCCATATCCTCAAAAAGCATTCCCGGGATAAAAAGCTGTTTGATGCTGTTTTTGGTTCTTCTCATGGTATCCACCATGGAAGTTCCAACCTTCGGAATCTTTTTGACCGTCTTTGTCACTTTCATCTTCATCCCGGTATATACCTCAGCCGTCCGAAGGGCACTGAGGTAATTGGACATACCGCCCACATTTTTCGAAATGGACATGTTATTGTCGTTGATGATGATAATAAAATTCGTATCCAGATTTGCGGCGTTGTTCAGCGCTTCATACGCCATTCCGCCTGTAAGCGCGCCATCTCCGATCACGGATACCACATGATATTTCTGTCCCAGCAGATCTCTTGCACGCACGTATCCAAGCCCGGCAGAAATGGAGTTGGAGCTGTGTCCGGCATCAAAAGAGTCACAGTCGCTTTCCTTCCTCTTTGGAAATCCGCTCAGTCCGCCTTCTTTTCGCAGGGTGGAGAATTCTTCCTTCCTGCCGGTCAGTATTTTATGTGTATAGGCCTGATGACCCACATCCCAGATCAGCTTATCTTCCGGAAAATCCAGCACATTGTGGAGCGCCAGTGTAAGCTCTACCACCCCCAGGTTGGATGCAAGATGCCCCCCTGTCTTACTCACCGATTCAATCAGAAAAGCCCTGATTTCATCTGCAAGCTGCGGAAAATCCGAAAGAGGAATTTTATGGATGTCATTTGGCTTTTTTATTTTTTCCAGAATCATTTGTATCCTTCTTTCACTTCCTGCGTCCCACAAGCTCATGAACCAGGGTGTTCAGGAATTCATTTTTCCGGTCCAGACTCTCCAGAAGGAGCACAGCCTCTTCGGAAAGCTTTCTGACCTGTCCTGATGCGTCTTCTATTCCCATCAAAGTCACATAAGTAGTCTTATGATTCTTCTCGTCACTGCGGATTGGCTTGCCAAGCTCTTCCTCTGTGCTGGTCACATCCAGGATATCGTCCTGAATCTGGAATGCCAGTCCGACATTTTTTGCCACTTTTTCGATCAGCGCAGTCTCCTCTTTGGATGCTCCCGCCAGAATCGCTCCCGTCATCATGGAAGCTTCGATAAGAGCCGATGTTTTATTCTCATAAATATAATCGATCATCTTTTTATCCATGGGTTTGCCATCGTTTTCCACATCCACACTCTGGCCTCCCAGCATACCGTAAAGTCCGGTCTTATGCGCCATCACCTGCAGGGCATGGATGACGCGTTCTGTCTGATCTGTCATGGAAAAAGCCTGAAGCATCACCTCATAGGCATAGTTCAAAAGTGCAACACCGCTAAGAATCCCCATGGCCTCTCCGTAGACCTTATGGGTCGTTGCACGCCCTCTGCGATAGTCGTCATTATCCAGCGCCGGCAGATCGTCATGGACAAGGGAATGGGTATGGATCATCTCCATCGCTGCCATAAAAGGCTCCACTGTCTTTTCCGTTCCGCCGAAAAGCCTGTATGTCTCCTGCATCAGCATGGGACGCAGGCGTTTTCCTCCGGCTGTCACACTGTAATTCATCGCTTTTGCCATGGTTATCGCAAATCCTTTTTCCTCCGGCAGATAGCTTCGGAGAATGGATTCGATCTCATCTGTCCTTTTTCTCAATTCATCTTTGAAATTCACTGAACTCCCCATCCTCATTCATCTGCAGCATCTTCTTTTCCACCGTATCCAGCTTTTCGCTGCAATACTTCAAAAGCTCCATCCCCTTTTTATAAAGGGCAAAAGAATCCTCAAGGGATGTTTCCCGGTCCTCGAGTCTGTCTGCAAGAACATCAAGCTGGGCAAAAACCTCCTCAATCGTCTTCTGGTCTTCCATCTGCTCTTCCTTACAGTTCTTCTCTGTGTCTGTCATTCTCCCGTTCTTCCCTCCTGATACTGCCAACCTTTGTTTCTATACTTCCATCCGTTACGGAAATCATGAGCGTGTCTCCCGGTTTTACCTGAGTAACACTTGTCACGGTTTTTCCCTTATAGTCTGCCACATAGGAGAAGCCCTGATTCAGCTTTCTGAGTGGAGACAGACCCGAAAATCTCTCCAGATAGAGAGAAAGGCTGTGTCTCGCTCCCAAAAGCTTCTGCTCCATGGCATCCCGAAGGGTATCCTCCATATCCGCCAGAAACTGGCGTTT
>JALERH010000064.1 GCA_022764275.1 Blautia sp.
TTAAGTGACGGACGCCCTTATGATGTGATCGTAAATCGCCCGAATGCAAAAAATCCGGCGCCTTATCAGGGAAAGTATGCCATAGCGGACACGGCAACTCAGGTTCGAAACCTCAGGAATCTGGGAGTCAGCGTTCTGGGAGTTTTTGCCGGAGAAGAAAAAGACCTGGATGCGGAAAAGAAAATTTTCGGGAAAGATTTTGCGTATATCCGCACCATCACCAACTTCTCCAGAATCGTGGGGCGTTACCTTACAAAACAGCTGGAGCTGGACAGCTAGGAGCGAAGTGTCCCCCTGACTGTCCGGCTTCCAGTGGGAAAAAGTGTGCCTTGCTTTTCTGCGGTTTTTTCGGTATAATGCTTTTGGTGTATCGAAAAAAATACAAGAGAGAGGAAATCAAATGAGTAACAGTAAAGAGTTCAAGCCGTACATTCCGGCAGAAAAAATCACTCCGGAATTCACGGTGACCTCCGTCATTATGGGAATCATTCTGGCGGTTGTGTTTGGCGCGGCCAATGCCTATCTGGGCCTGAGAGTCGGCATGACAGTTTCTGCCTCTATTCCGGCCGCGGTAATCTCCATGGGCGTGATTCGCGTCATCATGAAGAAAAACTCCATTCTGGAGAGCAACATGGTGCAGACCATCGGCTCTGCCGGAGAGTCTCTGGCAGCAGGAGCTATTTTCACTATGCCAGCCCTGTTTTTGTGGGCAAAAGAAGGACTTTGCGAGAAACCCAGCCTGGTGGAAATTACCCTGATCGCGCTTTGCGGCGGTATTCTGGGTGTGCTTTTCATGGTTCCACTAAGAAACGCCCTGATTGTAAAGGAGCATGCAACTTTGCTGTATCCGGAAGGAACAGCCTGTGCGGATGTGCTTCTGGCCGGAGAGGAAGGCGGTGCAAATGCGTCTACCGTTTTTTCCGGTATGGGACTTGCAGCAGTATTTAAGTTTCTGGTTGACGGAATCAAGGTGATTCCGGCCGATGTTGCCGCAGCTTTTAAATCCTTTAAAGGTGAGATCGGTATGGAAGTCTATCCGGCTCTTCTGGGTGTCGGATACATTGTAGGACCAAGGATTTCGTCCTTTATGTTTGTAGGATCTCTGGTAGGCTGGATGGTGATCATCCCGCTGATCTGCCTGTTCGGACCGGATACGCTCATGTATCCCGGAACAGATACCATCGCCAATATTTATGCAAAGGGCGGCGCTGCAGCAATCTGGAGTACTTACGTAAAATACATCGGAGCCGGTGCTATAGCTACCGGAGGTATCATTTCCCTGATCAAATCCATGCCGCTGATCGTGAATACGTTCCGTGATTCCATTAAGAGCATGAAAGGCGGAAAAAATACCAGCACCGCAAGAACTGCGCAGGATCTTCCCATGAATCTGATCCTTGTGGGAATCGCCGCTATGGTGATCATCATCTGGCTTGTTCCGGCAATTCCGGTCAATTTTCTGGGAGCACTGCTCATCGTGGTGTTTGGCTTCTTTTTCGCGACGGTATCTTCACGTATGGTTGGCCTTGTGGGAAGCTCCAATAACCCTGTTTCCGGTATGGCAATCGCAACTCTTCTGATTGCTACTTTTACCATTAAGGCAAGCGGGGAGACCGGAATTCAGGGAATGACAGGAGCCATTGCCATTGGTTCTGTAATCTGTATCATTGCTGCCATTGCAGGAGATACTTCTCAGGATTTAAAAACAGGATTCCTTTTGGGAGCAACTCCAAAAAAACAGCAGGTTGGAGAGGTGATCGGTATTGTGGCTTCCGGCCTTGCAATTGGAGGAGTTTTGTATCTTCTTGATGCTGCATGGGGATACGGAGGAACAGAAGTTCCGGCACCTCAGGCAGGACTTATGAAGATGATCGTGGAGGGTATCATGGGAGGCGAGCTTCCATGGACTCTGGTATTTGTGGGCGTATTTCTGGCACTTGGACTGGAAATCCTTCAGGTTCCGGTCATGCCATTTGCAATCGGACTTTATCTTCCAATTTACCTGAATGCGACCATCATGATCGGCGGCGTGGTACGATGGGCTGTGGATAAGAGAAAAAATGTGGACAAAAAGACAAAAGAACAGCAGGCTACAGACGGAACCCTGTATTGTGCCGGTATGATTGCCGGTGAGGGGCTCGTGGGTATTCTGATGGCAATCCTGGCAGTGGCAGGCATCAGTATGGATCTTTCCGGTACTGTAAACCTTGGAAATGCGGGCGGTGTCATCCTGATGGCAGTCATGATCCTTTGTCTGCTGAAATTCTCCATTTGGAAGAAGAAAAAAGCCTGATGAAAAACAAAGAAAAAAAGAAAGATTCACAAATAAACTATCTGGACCTGATTCCGAAAAAAAACGAAGAGCTTCGCTGGCATACGGATTTTAAAAAACGTGTGATTCTGGAGGTTGAGAATCGCGGCATATTTAACACCATTGCCCAGAAGATTTTTGGAAAACCACGCTTTACGAAAGTACATCTGGATGATATGGGGACTTTTGTGTGGCCGCTGATCGATGGGGAAAAAACAGTGGAGGACATCGGAAAGCTGGTAAAGGAAGAATTCGGGGAGAAGGCGGAACCGCTTTATCCCAGGATCGTAAAATATTTCCAGATAATGGAAAGCTATCATTTTGTAGTTTTTACTAATAGGAGTGAAGGATAGTGGAAAACTAAGAACGGGTCGGCAGATGCTGCCCGTTCTTTTTATATGTCACTTTACCATATTACAAGAGAAAATAAAGGAGAATCAAAAATGCTGAGAGGGCAGAAGGAGACATGGAGCAACGATTACGTGCTGATCATTGTGGGAACAGCGCTGATGGCCATTGCAATCAATTCAGTATTCGATACTGCGGGAATGGTTACAGGAGGTTTTTCCGGTATCGCGATTATTATAAAAGCGTGGACAAAAGGTATCATAGACGGCGGAATCCCCCTTTGGGTAACAAACTTCAGCCTGAATATCCCCCTGTTTCTGATCGGTATGAAAATTGGCGGCTTTGGTTTTGTGAAAAAAGCACTGGTGGGGGAATTTTTCCTGTCTTTCTGGCTCGCTGTGCTGCCAGTATTCAATCTGCCCGGAAATGACCTTTTGCTGGCCGCTGTTTATGGAGGAGTAATCCAGGGGGTGGGAATCGGCCTTGTTTTTCTGGGAAGAGGAACCACAGGAGGAACCGATATGATGGCTGCGCTGCTCCAGAGAAAGCTGAAGCATTATTCCATTGCGCAGATCATGCAGGTGATCGACGGACTGGTCGTTCTGGTGGGTATGTATGTGTTTGGCGTTCAGAAGGCTCTTTATGCCATTATTGCCGTTTTTCTGGTTACAAAGGTTTCAGACGGGATGATTGAGGGCCTCAAATTTGCAAAACAGGCATACATTATCACAGATAAGCCGCAGGAAATTGCATGCATGATCATGGAGGAGATGGATCGCGGTGTTACCGGTATTCCGGGTAAGGGGATGTATTCCGGTCAGGACAAAATGCTTCTGTACTGTGTGGTCAGCCGGAAGGAAATTGTTTTCCTCAAAGAACGGGTAGACAGTATTGATCCGGGCGCTTTCGTGATCGTTTCAGATGCCCGGGAAGTGCATGGAGAGGGGTTTATAGAGAAAAAATAGAATCTTTTCCATAAAAATTTGTAAATTTTTTCTATTTTGCTCTTCCTTTTTTGGTCATATTGTATTAAAATAACTTTAGGTATGAAGTATTTTTAGGAGAATGACTTAAGATAAGCATACACTTTACGCAAGAAGGGATTGAAGGGAATGATATCGAATCAGGTACTGCAAAATACACTTGAGGGGCTTAAAGAGATATCGAGAACAGAATTTTGCGTGATTGATACAGACGGCAAGACTCTGGCATCCACCTTTAGTGATTTTGTAATTCAGCCGGGAGATGTTCAGGCATTTGTGGAATCTCAGGCTGACAGCCAGCTTGTAAAAGGATACCAGTATTTCAAGGTGTGCGATGACTATCAGTTGGAATATATCCTTGTAGCTCATGGAGAAGATGAAGATACTTATATGGTAGGAAAACTGGCCGCTTTCCAGATTCAGAGTCTGATAGTGGCTTATAAGGAGCGCTTTGACAAGGACAGCTTTATTAAAAACCTGCTTCTTGACAATCTGCTTCTGGTGGATATCTATAACCGTGCCAAAAAGCTTCATATTGAGGCGGATGTGCGCCGTGTTGTCATGATTCTGGAGCTCCAGCAGGAGAAGGAGCACAGCTCCATTGAAAGCGTGAAGAGTCTGTTTGGCAGCAAGAGCAAGGATTTCATCACTGCTGTGGATGAGAAGAGCGTGATCATTGTCAAGGAACTGGAAGAAGGGGAAGGTTACGAAGAGATGGATAAGCTTGCCCAGACCATTCTGGACACCCTCGGATTTGGCAGGGAAAGCGGAACTCATATCGCATACGGAACCATTGTCCATGAACTGAAAGAGGTATCACGTTCCTATAAGGAAGCACGCATGGCTCTTGATGTGGGAAAAATTTTCTCTCCGGAAAAGGATGTCATTGCATACAGCTCCCTTGGAATCGGCCGTCTGATCTATCAGCTGCCTATTCCGCTGTGTAAAATGTTTATCAAGGAAATCTTCGGCGGCAAATCCCCGGATGATTTTGATGAGGAGACACTTACCACGATTGATAAGTTCTTTGAGAACAGCCTGAATGTATCCGAGACCTCCAGACAGCTTTATATCCACAGAAATACTCTGGTTTACCGCCTGGACAAGCTGCAGAAGAGTACCGGACTTGATCTCCGTGTCTTTGAGGATGCGATCACCTTCAAGATTGCCCTTATGGTTGTGCGTTATATGAAATATATGGAAACACTGGAATACTAAAAAATGATACCATCGGAGCTTTTGGCATTCGGTGGTATTTTTATGTCCGATTTATGCCGGATTTTCTTTGTGTAGCCTTTGTGAAACTCCTTGATTTCGGAGAATTCTCTGTGTATAATAAACTACCGGATAAAAGCAGGAAATTGGTCTTGCATTTTGTTCTGATATATATTACAATAATGTTACAAAAGAATTACATACATAGCTACGGTATGTATTTGAGGAGAAGCCATAAAATCTCAAGGAGGATATCATGATTGATTTGATAGATGTAACAAAGTCCTACGGACAGGGACTGCCCGCGGTAAACCATGCGAACCTTCATGTGGATAAGGGAGAATTTGTTTTTATAGTGGGAAGCAGCGGTTCCGGGAAATCCACCCTGATCAAGCTGCTTTTGAAAGAGCTGGATTCCACTTCCGGCCAGATTATTGTCAGCGGGGAGCGCCTGGAGGGGATGAAGCACCGGCGTGTGGCCAAATACCGCAGAAAGCTTGGTGTGGTGTTTCAGGATTTCCGCCTTCTTCGGGACAGAGATGTATATGAGAATGTGGCATTTGCCCAGCGTGTGATCAATCGTCCGACTCGTGTGATCCGCAAGCGCGTTCCGGAGGTTCTGCAGGAGGTTGGACTCGCCGGCAAATACAAAGCTTTCCCGGACGAGCTGTCAGGTGGTGAGCAGCAGAGAGTGGCGCTTGCCAGAGCAATCGTAAACCGTCCGGATATTCTCCTGGCCGATGAGCCTACCGGTAACCTTGACCCGAAAACCTCTGAGGAAATTATGAAGCTTCTGGAAGAGATTAACGAGCGCGGCACTACCGTTTTAGTCGTAACCCATAATAAAGAAATTGTTAACTCGATGAAAAAGCGAGTGCTTACCATGCATAATGGAGTGATCGTAAGCGACGAGGAAGAGGGAGAATATTATGAGGCCTAGTACAATCTGGTTTACCCTGAAGCAGGGTATTAAAAATATCAAACGTAACTGGATGTTTTCCATTGCCTCCATTCTGACTATGGCGGCATGTATTTTTCTGTTTGGAATCTTCTATGTGATCGTAAATAATGTAAACAACATTGCTCACAAGGTGGAAGCGGAAGTTCCCATTACTGTGTTTTTCGATGAGGGAACCACGCAGGAAGAGATGGAAGCCGTTGGAAATCTGATTGCGCAGCGCCCTGAGGTGGCAAGGATTGAGTTTGAATCCGCTGACGAAGCGTGGGAAAAGATGAAAGAGGAGTATTTCGGCAATTCTGATGCAGCAGAAGGATTTAAGGATGACAACCCTCTGATCAATTCCTCCAATTATCAGGTGTATATGAATCAGATTGAGAAGCAGACGGAATTGGTTGCCTATATCCAGGGGCTGGAACATGTCCGCGAGGTCAATCAGTCTGAACAGGCGGCTAAGACACTGGGTTCCATCAACCGACTGGTTTCCTATGTATCCATCGCAATTATTGCGGTACTTTTACTGATTTCCATTTTCCTCATCAATAACACGATTTCGGTGGGTATTTCAGTCCGGAAAGAGGAGATTGGAATCATGAAATACATTGGTGCTACAGATGGCTTTGTCCGTGCGCCGTTCGTGCTGGAGGGCGTGGTGCTTGGCATCATTGGCGCGGCGATTCCGCTGATTGGCCTGTATTTTGGCTATAATGGTGCGGTTACCTATATCCTTACAAAGTTTAATGTTCTTATGGGTGTGGTGGATTTCATCCCTGTGGCTGACATTTATCGGACTCTTCTTCCCATCGGCCTGGCACTGGGAATCGGAATTGGTCTTGTGGGAAGCTTCTGGACTACCAGAAAGCATCTGAAAGTATAAAACATCCGGGAGTGTGAGATGGCAAAAAAAGATTTTTTAAAAGGCGCGGCAGTTGGGGTAATTCTGACTGCCGCTGTGGCATTGGGAGGATTTACTGCATGGGTCAGGGAAAATACGCCGGCGAAAAATACAGTACTTTCCGATAAAGGGACCAGAGATAAACTGGAATATCTGGAGACGCTCATAGATGCAAAATATATGGACGAAAAAGATGAGGAAAAGCTGGAAGAAGGGCTTTATGCAGGACTGATCTACGGTCTCGGAGACACTTATTCCAGATATTATACGGCAGAAGAATATGAGCAGGAAAGCACTGGCAATGCAGGCTCCTATGTGGGAATCGGCGTGCTGATCATGCAGAACAGTGACGGAGGCATTCTGGTCACCGAATGCTATGAAGGCGGCCCGGCGGAACTTGCCGGAATCGAAGACGGAGATGTGATCAGCGCAGTAGACGGGATCGACATTACGGAAATGACTACCGAAGAGGTTTCGGATATGATTAAAAATGATGAAGACAAAAGTGTTGTGCTTACGGTTCATCGGGAAGACGTGGAGGAGCCGTTCGACGTGACTGTTTCTGTCAGCGATGTGGAGCTTCCTGCCGTTTTTCATGAAATGCTGGAGAATCACATCGGATATGTGCGGATTTCTGAATTTACCATGGTGGCGCCGGGGCAGTTTGAGGAGGCACTGGCAGATCTGAAAGCCCAGGGAATGGAAAAGCTTGTGATAGATCTGCGCTATAATCCGGGCGGTATCCTGACATCTGTCTGCGACATTTTGCGACAGATACTTCCGGAGGGTCTGATCGTTTATATGGAAGACAAATACGGGAACCGGCGGGAGGAAAACTGTGACGGAGAAACACCGCTGGATATGCCGCTTGCTGTAATCGTAAACGGAGAAAGTGCAAGCGCTTCGGAGGTTTTTGCGGGTGCTGTGCAGGATTATGGAATCGGCACAATTGTGGGTACTACCACGTATGGGAAGGGCGTTGTACAATCACTTTACACGTTGAAAGACGGAAGCGCAGTAAAGCTTACTACGGAAAAATATTATACTCCCAATGGAAGAAGTATTCATGAGGTGGGCATCGAACCGGATGTGGAAGTGAAACTGGATACCAGTCTTCTGAACAAAGAGGAAATTACCCATAAAGATGACAACCAGCTTCAGGCTGCTGTTAAAGCGTTGGAGGATAAGTAGCGCAAAGCCCGATTTCCCGCGTATTTGCGGCCAACGGGGCATTGACAAAAGGAAGTGGTTGGATTAGAATGGTTAAAGAATTGTCGGCGAATAGGTTGACAGTTGTTTAACCATTTTTATATATGTAAGAATTTTATGGAGGAACCGCAAATGAGACACGATTTTAAGAAAATCGAGCCGAAATGGCAGAAGAAGTGGGAAGAGAAGGAAGTATTTAAGGCGGTTGACGGAAGTGATAAGCCGAAATTTTACGGACTGGTAGAGTTCCCGTACCCGAGCGGCGCAGGAATGCATGTAGGCCATATCAAGGCTTATTCCAGTGTGGAGGTAATTTCGAGAAAGCGCAGAATGCAGGGATATAATGTACTGTTCCCTATCGGTTTTGATGCCTTTGGTCTGCCGACTGAGAACTATGCGATTAAGACAAACACGCATCCCCGTGAGATTACGGATCAGAATATTGAGAAATTTTCCAAACAGTTAAAGAGCGTGGGATTTTCTTTTGACTGGAGCCGTAAGATTGATACGACTCAGGAGGATTTTTATAAATGGACCCAGTGGATTTTCCTGAAAATGTTTGAGAATGGACTCGTTTTCCGTGATAAAACACTCGTAAACTACTGCCCGTCCTGTAAGGTGGTTCTTTCCAACGAGGACAGCCAGGGAGGAAAATGTGATATCTGCCACAGCGATGTAGTCCAGAAATCCAAAGATGTGTGGTATCTGCGTATCACAGAGTATGCGGACAAACTGCTGAAAGGTCTGGATGATGTGGATTATCCGGCAAATATCAAGCAGCAGCAGATCAACTGGATCGGAAAATCGGAAGGTGCATTTGTAAACTTTACCGTAGACGGCATCGAGGATAAACTGAGAATTTATACCACCAGACCGGATACCCTTTTCGGTGTTACTTTTATGGTTATCGCACCGGAGCATCCGCTCATTGACAAATACGCAGACCGCATCGGCAATTTTGACGCCATTAAGGCATACCGCGAGGAATGCGCGAAAAAGACCGAGTTTGAGAGAACACAGCTTGTAAAGGATAAAACAGGTGTCCGGATTGAAGGACTGGAGGCAATCAACCCGGTAAATGGAAAGAAGATTCCGATCTACATCGCAGACTATGTAATGATGGGCTATGGTACCGGCGCGATTATGGCTGTTCCGGCTCATGACCAGAGAGACTATGAATTTGCGAAAAAATTCGGCATTGACATTATTCAGGTTATCAAAGGCGGTGACATCTCCAAAGAAGCCTATGCCGGCGATGGTGAGATGATCAATTCCGAATTCCTGAATGGATATACAAATAAAAAGGACTCCATCAAACGTATGGTGGAGGAGCTTGAGAAAAAGGGTATCGGTGAGGCCGGTGTTCAGTACAAGATGAAAGACTGGGCATTCAACCGTCAGAGATACTGGGGTGAGCCGATTCCAATTGTACACTGCCCGAAATGTGGAGACGTTGCAGTTCCTTATGAAGAACTGCCGCTGCGTCTGCCTGACATTCAGGACTTCCAGCCGGGTGAGGACGGACAGTCTCCTCTGGCAAAAATTGATTCCTTTGTAAACTGCAAGTGCCCGAAATGCGGCGGCGATGCAAAGCGTGAGACAGATACCATGCCGCAGTGGGCTGGTTCTTCCTGGTATTTTCTGCGCTATATCGATCCGCATAACGATGAAGCACTGGCTGACAGAAAGAAAATGGAATACTGGATGCCGGTAGACTGGTACAACGGTGGTATGGAGCATGTAACCAGACATATGATCTACTCCAGATTCTGGCATCATTTCCTGTATGACATCGGTGTGGTAAACACTCCGGAGCCATACGCAAAACGTTCCGCACAGGGTATGATTCTTGGCTCTGACGGAGACAAGATGAGCAAATCCAAGGGAAATGTCGTTGACCCGCTGGATATCGTAAATGAGTACGGTGCAGACGCCCTTCGTACCTATGTACTGTTTATGGGCGATTACGGCGCCGCTGCTCCGTGGAATGACAGCTCCGTACGTGGCTGTAAGCGTTTCCTGGAAAGAGTGGCAGGTCTGACAGACATTATGACAGACGAGCCGGCTTCTGCAGATATGGAAGTAAAGATGCATAAAGCAATCAAGAAGGTCAGCTCCGATATTGAGGCTATGAAATTCAATACAGCCATTGCATGTATGATGTCTCTGATCAATGACATCTATGCGGTTGGCAAGATCAGCCGTGATGATCTGGTGATCTTCATCAAACTTCTTTGCCCGTTTGCACCGCATCTGTGCGAGGAAATCTGGGAGACCATCGGTGGAGAAGGCTTCCTTTCCCTGGCAGAATGGCCGGAATACGACGAGAAAAAAACCGTAGAGTCCACAGTGGAAATCGGTGTGCAGGTAAACGGTAAGGTTCGCGGAACTATCGTGATCCCAAATGGCTGCGACAAGGAAGAGGCACTTTCCATTGCAAAAGCAGATGAGAAAATCGCTGCATTTATGGAAGGAAAGAATCTGGTAAAAGAGATTTACGTACCAAATAAGATTGTGAACTTTGTTGTAAAATAAAACCTTTTCCGGGATGACCTGGAAGCCTCCAAAAGAGACAGAAAGCCCTGACAGTACGGCATGAAAATGTCCGGCTGTCAGGGCTTTTTTGCTGAAGATTGTTTTTTGGGGGTCTTCTCACAATCGGTCAATCGTGTATAATAGAAATTGACCGGGATGGTCAATGGAGGAAACGCGTATGAATGAAAAATTTTTTTCTCTTCCCCAGGAAAAGCAGCAGGCAATCATAAACGCGGGATTTCGGGTGTTTTCCGAAAATTCCTATAAGAAAACCTGAAAATGATGTACCGTGAGATGTATCTGGCATCGGAAGGAGCCCTGTGGGAAATGGTGCGGCGGGGTGAGGAAAATGATTTTGACAAAATGGAACGGGAATTCACAGAACTTCTTGAATTCTGGAAAAAAATGTATCTGAGAAACGGAGGAGAACATGGAAGCAATTAAGACAGAAAAACTGACCAAATATTACGGGAAGTCGAGAGGAATCATTGACTTGAACCTGACAGTGGACGAAGGCGAATTTTTCGGCTTTATCGGACCAAATGGCGCCGGAAAAAGCACGACGATCCGGACTCTTCTGGGACTGATCAAAAAAAGCAGCGGAAGCGGCAGGATTCTTGGCATGGACATAGAAAAGGAAAAAGAAAAAATATTAAGCTGTGTCGGATACCTGCCCTCAGAGGCGATGTTTTATCGAGGCATGCGTGTGAGAGACATTCTGAAGCTGTCTGCGGATCTGCGAAAGACGGACTGCAGGGGGGAAGCTGTACGGCTGTGTGAGAGACTGGAACTGGATACATCAAAAAAGGTGGAGGAACTTTCCTTTGGAAACCGGAAAAAAGTGGGAATCGTCTGCGCACTTCAGCATGAACCGCAGTTATTGATTCTGGATGAACCAACCAGCGGCCTTGACCCGCTGATGCAGAGGGAGTTTTTTGCCATTCTTCGGGAGCGAAACAAAAAAGGCACGACCGTGTTTCTCTCTTCCCATGTGCTTTCAGAGATTCAGAGAAACTGTACAAGAGCCGCCATCATCCGGGAAGGAAGTCTGATCGCCTGTGACAGTGTGGAAGCTCTGGCGCAGACGAACGCCAAACGTGTTACGGTTCATGGAGAGGTGGAGCTGTCTGGCCTTACCGGAATCCGTAATCTGAAAAAAGGAGAGGACGGTGTAAGCTTCCTGTACAGTGGAGATATCAACGCACTGCTTGCCGTTCTTTCCAAATCAAACGTGAAAGACCTGGCAATCGCAGAGCCGGATCTGGAGGAAATCTTTATGCATTATTACACAGACGGGGGTGAAGAGAAATGACAATCTGGAAGCATGAATTAAGAGAAGGAAAAATATCACTGCTCATTTGGGCATTCGCCATAGGATTTCTCATGGCAACCTGTATTCTGATCTACCCGGAAATGGCGAAACAGATGGGAGAGATCAGTAAAGTCTTTTCGCTGATGGGAAGCTTTTCTGCAGCATTCGGTATGGACCGGATTAATTTCGGTGAATTTCTGGGCTTCTTTGGAGTAGAGTGCGGAAATGTACTGGGACTTGGCGGAGCATTTTATGCTGCGCTTCTGGGAAGCTCTATCCTTGCAAAGGAAGAAAAGGAGCACACAGCTGAGTTTCTGCTGACTCATCCCAAAAGCAGAATGAGCATTACAGGAGAAAAACTCTTCGCAGTATTGACGCAGATCGTGATTCTGAATGTGGTGGTGATAGGGATTTCCGCAATCTCGATTGTGATGATCGGGGAAAAGCCGGATATGAAAACTCTGACATTGCTCTTTTTCGCCTACTTTCTCCTGCAGATTGAGACGGCAGCCATCTGCTTCGGGATTTCCGCATTTTTGCGAAGCGGAGGAATCGGGATCGGACTGGGACTTGCAGCCATTTTCTATTTCCTGAATATCATTGCCAATCTCACGGAAAAAGCAGAATTCCTAAAATACATCACACCATTCGGGTATACGGAAGGGGCGGACATCATTGCGGAAAAAGCATTAAACGGCGGCTATCTCGCAGTTGGAGCCATGCTTACGGTTCTGGGAATCGGTATTGCATTTTATCAGTATAACCGGAAAGACATTGCATAGAATCTATTATTGCGATTTCGTCATTAATAATGAGATTATTTCACTTTACTTTTGGTGAAGTTTGTGATTAAATACATTCCAAGAAGAAATTCTAAAGAAAAAGTATATGCTTCCAGGAAGCATATATTTTTTGAAGATGAGTTAGCACTCGATTTAGATGAGTGCTGATAGAATGAAAGGCAGGTAATAGAACATGAGATTAAGTCCACTGAGTGACAGAGTTGTTTTGAAGTATGAGGAAACAGAAGAAAAAACACAGTCCGGAATCATTTTGCCGGACAGCGCAAAGGAAAAACCTCAGGTAGCAGTTGTCGTTGCAGTTGGCCCTGGTAAAGATGAAGAGATGCAGGTAAAAGAAGGAGATAAGGTTATTTTCTCCGAATACTCCGGCACGGAAGTAAAACTGGATGACGAAGAATACACCATTGTTTCTCAGAATGATATTATTGCAATTGTAAAATAGTAAAATAAGGTTTTTACAGGAAAGAAGGAATCATATATGGCAAAGGATCTTTGTTTTGATATTACGACACGTGAAAAAATGGAAGAGGGAGTCAACAAGCTGGCAAATACCGTTAAGGTAACGCTTGGACCGAAAGGCAGAAATGTTGTTCTGGACAAATCCTATGGAGCTCCGCTGATCACAAACGATGGAGTTACCATTGCAAAAGAGATTGAACTGGAAGACCGTTATGAAAACATGGGAGCGCAGCTTGTAAAAGAAGTCGCAACCAAGACAAATGATGATGCAGGAGACGGAACGACCACCGCAACGGTTCTGGCACAGGCTATGATCCATGAGGGAATGAAAAACATCGCGGCCGGAGCCAACCCGATCATTCTCAGAAAGGGTATGAAAAAAGCTTCCGATGCGGCAATGGAAGCTCTTGATAAAATGAGCCGCCCGGTTACCGGAAAGAATCATATTGCAAAGGTTGCTGCAATTTCTGCCGAGAACGAAGAGGTGGGAGAACTGATCGCAGATGCAATGGAAAAGGTTGGAGATAACGGTGTCATTACTATCGAGGAATCCAAAACCATGCATACAGAGATTGATGTTGTGGAAGGAATGCAGTTTGACAATGGATATCTTTCCGCATACATGTGCGACGATAAAGAAAAAATGACAGCCAATATGGAGAATCCCTATATTCTCATTACGGATAAAAAGATTTCCAACATCCAGGATATCCTGCCGATTCTGGAGCAGACCGCGAGAACAGGAAGCCAGCTTCTGATCATTGCAGAGGACATAGAGGGAGAGGCGCTGACAACCCTGATCGTGAACCGTCTCCGCGGTACTCTGAAGGTTGTGGCAGTAAAAGCTCCGGGCTATGGAGACAACCGGAAAGAAATGCTGAAGGATATTGCAATTCTTACCGGCGGTCAGGCAGTCTTTGAAGAACTGGGCATGCAGTTAAAGGATACTACCATAGAAATGCTTGGCCGGGCAAAATCCGTAAAAGTAACAAAGGAAACTACCGTCATTGTAGATGGCGAAGGCAATAAAGCAGAGATTCAGGAAAGAATCGACGGATTAAAGCGCCAGGCGGACGAGATAAAATCCGATTATGATCGTGAAAAACTCCTGGAGAGAGTTGCAAAGCTTGGCGGCGGGGTAGCTGTCATCCGTGTTGGTGCCGCTACAGAAACAGAAATGAAAGAAGCAAAATACCGTATGGAGGATGCTCTGAACGCAACGAGAGCAGCCGTATCAGAAGGAATCATCGCCGGAGGCGGATCTGCCTATATCCATGCCCAGAAAAAAGTGAACGAGCTTGCTGACACACTGGAAGGGGACGAAAAGACCGGTGCACAGATCGTTTCCAAAGCTCTGGAATCACCTCTTCGTGCAATTGTGGAAAATGCAGGTCTGGATGGAGCCGTCGTAATCAATAAAGTAAAAGAGCAGGAAGCCGGAATTGGTTTTGATGCGATTCATGAAACCTATGTCGACATGATGAGCGAAGGAATCATCGATCCTGTCAAGGTAACCAGGAATGCGCTTGCCAATGCAGTCAGCATTTCTGCCACACTCCTTACCACAGAAGCAGCAGTAGCGGACATCAGGGAAGCGACTCCGGCTGCAGCTCCTGAAGGCGGAGATATGGGATATTAATTACATAAACATAAGAGAGAAAATGGGAACAGCCGTTATGACTGCTCCCATTTATTTTGGGCATTCAGGAAAGAGAAGAATCTTGAAAACGCTTCAGGCACGGACACTCCTTTGCCGTGGACAGGAAGGCTTTCTGAAGATGATTTTGGGAAGAAATCTTATAAAACATACCGTAAGAGACAGGCTCGATCCCTGCCAGAGGGATGTAGGAAATCTCCGGGCTGTCGTGAATACTTGCAGGCAGTATGGAAATTCCGTACCCTGCCCTGGTAAGAGAGAGGGCTACCATCATATCTTCACAGTAATTGATGGATTCCGGAGGGAGATGACGCCCGATCCGATGCTGAACAGCAGTTATTTTGGAGGGAGTCTCATAGGAATTACAGATAATAATGTTTTCCGAAAAAAGCTCCTGCTCTTCGATGACACTTCTTGCCGAGAGGGGATGTCCGAAGGGCATGGCACAGCATATGGGGATTCTGGCAAGCTCCTCATAGCGGACTCCGTCACGAATGGGGACATCATCTTCAAAGCCAAACAGGATATCCATTTCCCCGTTGAAGAAAAGGTTCAAAATGGAGCGGGAGGGAACAACACGGAGAAAAGGATGAACGCCAGGCTCTTTTTTATGGTACTGAGATAAAATTTCGGATAACAGTCCCAGATAAATCTCATTGATACATCCGATGGAAAGGACATCAATATTTGCCTGGGAATGCTTTTCAATCTTCATTGCTGCCATCTGCAGTTTGGCAAGGATTTCCTTGGCATCATCCAGAAAAATAATTCCGGCAGGAGTCAGAGAAACCGTGCGCGTGGAACGGACAAAGAGCTTTGTGCCTAGCTCCTCTTCAAGCGAATGAATCTGCCGGGAAACAGCAGACTGCGTTATATTCAGAATTTCGGCAGCCCGTGCAAAATTCAGATTATCTGCTACCTGGATAAAGCTTTCCAGCTGTTGTGTGGTCATATTGATCTCCTATTATTATATTTCAGCAGGCATTGGATAGCCTGGGCAACGCCATTTTCGTCATTGGAAGAGACAACTTTGTCCGCTGCAGACTTCAGAGCCGGTACCGCGTTTCCCATTGCAAACCGGATGCCGGCTTCCTGAAACATGGGGATGTCATTTTCTCCGTCACCGATGCAGGCCACGTTGTCCCTGGGAATGGACAGATATCTGGCTGCGGCGGCAAGAGCAGTACCTTTGTCAGCATCTTTGGAATAAATCTCCACATAATGGTCTGTATAAGCGGCTGCCACTCCCGTATGTCCTGCCAAAGAGGCTTGCGTACGTTTGCGGGCGCTTTGACTGAAAAAGAAAAACTGAAGTTCCTCCACATCTTTCTGACAGGCTTTTGCATAAGGGATAAGCTTCCGGATGGCTTTTGCATTGGACGCATCTTTTCCATAGTGGAGGCGCCCAAGTGCCGCCAGAAGCCTGCCCTGCAGAAGATATTCATGCTCGATATGAGCAGTCATGCCAAGGCCGGATCCTTCACATTCCTCCATCAGAGACACTGCGGTTTCCAGGGGCATTAATGCGCTGAAAATGGTTTTTCCTTCTTGGGTATCTGTCACAACTGCCCCGTTGGAGGTGATGACATAGCGATAAATTTTTTCCTCTTTTAACTGATGGGGAATGCAGGAAAGCGGGCGCCCGGTGGTGGGGATGATCTCCACTCCCTGAGCTTTTGCCCGGTGCAGCCAGGTCAGGGTTTCGTCACTGATTCTGCTTCTGGAATCCAGGCAGGTTCCATCCATATCCATTGCAAATATTTTTTTCTCCAAAGTATTTTCTCCTGATTTCAGAGTAATATGTTTGTTGTAAATACTGCAGTAATCCGACCGGAAGCTGCACTCCCGGTTAGTCGTGTAGAGAAAAAGCCAGAGAGATTACAAATTGCATATGAGCTTGGAAGAAAAGCTGCTGAAAAACGGCTCTCTGAACTTATCAGATTTCTTCATAAAGAGGACAACAAGTGATGTAAAAATACTATGAAACCGCTGCATTAAATGTTTCAGATATCCAAAGCTCCACTTTGAATCGAAAGAGTAAAAGAAAATATGCTTTTAGAAATTATAGCAAATGTCAGGATGATTGTAAATGGTGTACGAATAAAACATGCCGCGTTTGGCTCTGGCAAGACGCATCATAGAACATACAGAAAAAGCAATTGACTTGCTGCTTCAGCAGCTGGAACACCTAAAGATAGAGAATGCTATATTTTACCTGGATGCACCGGTTTCTAATTCCGGAAGATTATCGACATTGATAAAAGCGTGCGGCGGTAAACACGATGTCTCTGTAACGGTTCAGGTAATCAACAACGTAGACCGTGTATTAGAGCAGCAAGACGGTGTGATCAGCAGTGATGCCATCATTCTGAATAAATGTATCAGCTGGCTGAACATCATGCCGGTAATTATGGAACAGCTGGAAGCAGTATGGATGATTCGATTACAATGTCTGGGATAGTTATCCCGATGGCGAAGAACAGGGAAACATTTGTTACTGTTCCCAGACCCAGAAAAATGCAAAATTCTGGGTCTGGAGAGTACTCATTAAGTCAGATCAAATTTTATCCGATCCGCTAAATAAAGCGGTACGGTATAGATTTTGTTTTCTGCAATTCCGCCTTTTGTATCGCCCTTCATTTTCTCGTAAGTACCAAACCATGGTACGATACATGCAACTTCCGAGCCATCTGCAGTTGTCTTTTATCTGTTTGAAATTCCAATCGATAGCCTTTGATGCATATCCAATGATATGCGATTCCTGAAGCCAGCTGATAGCATGGTTAAGCATCTTCTTTGCCAGGCGGCCGCTTTCTTCCTGGTAGACAATTTCGCTAAGCTCATAGGTCAAATCTCTGACTCCCTGCTTCTCCTGCATCATAAGGAGAGCAATGGCATTAAAGAGCTTCTGGAATATATTCATATCGATGATGTTTGTAAAATATCTCTTGGATTCATTGGCAAAAACATCTATCAGATTCCCAATTAATCCCATACATTTATTTATATCCTTATACTTAGCGTAGCAGACAACGACTGCAGGATATCCCCCCTGTTTTCTGATAGATTTCAAAATATTCCCTGAGTTTCTCATAATCCTTCGGGTCGCTTTTTCCATACAGGTCAATCGTTTCATATAACTGACGCTCGTCAAAAACATCCAAAAATTCATCAAATGTCAGCGTCTCCATAACCATGTGATCCAGGTCACCTGCCGGCAAAAAGAACTCGGGTTCTATTGTTTTACCAAGGTAACTTCCGGTTACTATCACATATGCCTGAAAATCTCTGGCCAAAGAACGAATGTGGTTATAAACTTCCGAAGACTCCTGAATCTCATCTATGATTACTACAGTATCTTTATCATCTGTAAATTCTGGAGTGTACAGCTCCAATGCTTTACGAACAGGATTTTCTTCCATTGGTTTTCCCGGTTCCCATTCCGTTGCGCTGGAAATACACCGCAGAAAGTTTTTCCCGCTTCTTCTGATAAGTCACCCATTTCACTGAAGTACATATCATGGTATAGAGTAATGAGCAGGTGAGACTCTTATGAACTGCAGACAGTGTGTTTTCCAGACAGATAAAGGACCAGATCCATATGTTGCAAATATAGAGCAGATGGCAGTGAGAAATCCCAATTTCCGTACTGCCATCTGGACGGGTTGCCATATGCAGATGACGATTATGAGTATCCCTCCATGTGGAGAAATCGGTCAGGAAATTCATCAGGACACAGACCAGCTGATCAGAGTGGAGCAGGGAAAAGCAGAGGTAATGATAGGGAAATGTGAAGAGAAAAAGGATTTTCATAAATTTATGTGCAAAGGAGATGCTGTTTTTATCCCGGCGGGAAGCTGGCATAATATTATAAACGTTGGAAGAATCCCGTTAATGCTGTCATCTGTTTATGCTCCGCCTCATCATCCGAGAGGAACCGTACATCGTACAAAGGAGGAGGCTGAGAGAGAATATTAGGGGAAAAACATAGAGAACTCCATGCGTTTTTCACTATACAAAAGATGAAAAAAGAGAGTAGAATAAGTATATAAATGTCTATCATTGTAACTGACTGCAAGGAAGAAATTCAGTCGGCGACTACCATGGAAAACCTGCAGAATTTATTGGCCAAGTGCCCTGATCCGGGAATTTGTTGCCATTCATAAGGAAAAAAAGCATGCGCTTTTGTTTGCAGCAGGCTGGCTGCTTTTTATTTCACCGGTATTGATTGATATTCTTTGTTAATATTTAGAAGAGACTGTCTTGGATAACGAACCTTCTCATGATAAACTAAAAACAATATCTTGAGAAAATAAACAGCTAATCAGACAAAACGGGAAGGTGTAAGTTATGTTTTTCGGTAAAAGAAAAAGTATAGAGGCAGATACGCAGAGCTTATGAAACAGGTGGAAACCCAGCTTGAGAAAGTTTCTGAAAGCCTGGGAGAAGGGCAGAAAATACAGGAGCAGATCCGGAGCCTTAAAGATACAGAGGAAAAGCTTCTGAAGCTTTTTGAGATATATCAGGAACAATTTTGGGCAATTCACCATATGGCCTCTGAGCTGGGCGATGAATGGAAGAAACAGATGGAGCTTATCGTACGTAATACGGAGAATCAGATAAGACTGTGTGGAATCAGTCCTGTTGATGCGGAAGCGGGGAAAAAGGTAGATTATGCTGTTCATGAGGTGCTGGAAGTGATTGAAACCCAGGACAGCCAGAAGGATCAGACGGTTGCCGCAGTCTACAGACCCGGTTATGTCTATCGGGGAAGCGTAAGAAAGAAGGCCCAGATAGCAGCGTTCCGTTATAAACATGAGTAGGCGGACCGGACAACCAGCTGAAGATTGAGAGAAGAGGAGAGAAAAGAACATGGGAACAGTAATCGGAATTGATCTTGGAACATCTACGACAGAAGCAGCGGTGTTTTAGGATGGAAAGCCGGTAATGGTCAAAAATTTTGAGAATGACGTGATTACTCCGTCTGTGATAGGACTGGATGAGGAAGGCGGCTTTGTTATTGGAGAAAAGCAACTGTGGCTGCCGGTGCAAAAGCAGGACTTGAGGTAGAACGTATTCTCAATGAGCCGACTGCAGCTGCTTAAGCTATGGACTTGACCATATGGAAGAGGAAAGCCATATCCTGGTTTATGATCTGGGAGGTGGAACTTTCGATGTGACTCTTCTGGAAATGTTTGAGGGTGTCCTGGAGGTTAAGGCAAGCAGCGGCGATAACAAGCTCGGCGGAAAAGATTTTGATGAATGTCTGATCGAATGGATGATCCATGAATTTGAAAAAGAGAATCATGTGAATCTGCGAAAGGACTCTTTTGCAATGGCAAGGCTGAAGGATGAAGCCGAGAAGTGTAAAAAACATCTGAGCACGGAGGATTCCTGGCGAATTTCCATACCATTTCTTCTGAACAAAAATGGAAAGCCTCTTGGCTTTGACAAGACGATTACAGTGGAGATTTTTGAACAGTTGATTGCGCCATTAGTGGAAAGAACCCATCAGCCTATAGATGTGGTTTTGAGTGACAGCGGTATCGCGCCTTCCGAGATTGACAAAGTCATTCTGGTGGGAGGTTCTACCAGAGTCCCCCTGATTGCAAGGGATATTCGGGAGTATCTGAATATGGAACCGGAACTTTCCGTTAATCCGGATTTTGCTGTGGCAGAGGGGGCTGCTATTCAGGCTGCGATTATAGAAGGGCTGATTGACAATGAGGAAAGCCTTGTGGTTACAGATGTAAATCCTTACACTCTCGGAGTCCTCGTAACAGACGGGATATCCGATGATTGTATGAGCGTGGTGATTCCGAGAAATGTAACGATTCCTGTGATGCGCAGTGAAATATATTACACATATGCTGATGGACAGACAGAAGCAGATATCGAAGTTTACCAGGGAGAATCCTCTATTGCCAGCCACAACCATCTTCTTGGAAAGTTCAGAATTTCCGGTATTCCGGTGCGTAAAGCAGGAGAAGAAAGGATTCGTGTGGAGTTTTCATATAACCTTAATGGAATGCTGGAGGTTGAGGCAAAGATTGTAAGTACAGGAAAACAGGCTTCCATTGAAATTGATATGATGGAAGGAGAGAAATCCGAAAGAATAGATGTCAGTATGTGGAAGGATGCACCTGGTGCAAAGGCTTTCCGTACTGTTATCCGAAGGGCTGAGCGCAGACTTCGGGAATTAGAAGAAAATGAACCGCTGCTTTTCGAGGAGCTTGAAGACAGTCTTTATCATCTGAAGGAAGCCCTGATCAAAGGGGATATGGAACAGGCCAAAGAGGAAGAAGAATTTATCATGGAATTATTAGAAGAATAAGAAGAAAAGGATAGACATCAGATGATGTACAAGAAGGCATGTGAGGAAGCTTACAGGTATTTCCCGGATGAAACAGTCTTTCTATATATGATGGTACAGGCACAGGGACGTTCCGGAAATACAGGAAAAGCTGTGCGAAACGCAGAGCTTCTTGTGAAAAGAGAGACTGACAACAAATGGTTCTGGAGAGAGCTCGCAATATCTTATTCAGAAAGGGGATATACAAAAAAGGCATTTGGCGCTTTTGAGAAAGCCTACAGTCTTGGATGCAGGGAAAATGATTTTATACTCATGTACGCGGTACTCTGCAATGATTATGGAGAGTATGAAACAGGAATACGGATTCTGTCTGAGATGCTGGGCAGTGATCAGAAGTGGACAGCAGGGAATTTTGAGGAAGCCCTGGAGGCATTTGCGGGCATAGTGAACCTGAACATAAAAGTGCAGGGAAGCTATTTTGCAGAAGCGATAGATAAAATGCTGGCGATATTGAAGTCAAACCCTATTTTGGTAAATGATTCGGTAAGGGAATTGTCAATGGTTTTGTTTATGATGATTTCCCTTTCAGAAGGATTATCAGAGAAAGAGAAGAACAAAATAAATGAGTTTCTGCTTTTGCTTGACAGTAAGAAAAACCCTCCTGAAGTAAAGGAGGCTATCGATCAATGCAGAAAGGAACTGGTGCTTGGGAAGCTCAGGAAGGACGAAAGGCTTTGTGAGACACTGAAGATAGGAGCAGATGTATTTCTGTCCATGGAAGAGGAGGACAGGCTGAGAAGATATGCAATTGCAGATATAAAGCTTTGCATGCTGAAAGAGAAGAAAGAAATTCTTTCCCAGATCGATATTATTGAGAAGGAGTATCCGGAGTATTATAAAGCGATAGAGGACTTCATACAAAAGCTTCGTAAGGATGATGTGGAGTATTTGAAGAGCCGTCTTTTAAAGGACTATGTGCGTATGAATGAAGAGTTCGAAGACGGTATTTATTTCAAAAAATATCCGGAAGAAAAAGTACGCAGTATGGGAACTTTGCTGTATGATGGCGATAATGATACTCCCTACGTGCGCACGAATAAAAAAATCGGACGTAATGATCCATGCCCCTGCGGAAGCGGAAAGAAGTATAAGCAGTGCTGTGGGCGATAGGTAATTATAGTCATCCCACAAAATTTGTGATTGAGAAAATAATCCCCCGGCAGGAGCCATGCAGTTTTCACTGCACAGACCCCGCCGGGGTAAATTTATGCTTCTTTTATTTGACTGTCATATAAGTGTCAAGATTTTCGAACTGATCCAGATAGCTGACTGCGTCCTCGTACTGGTTCGACTGCAGGGCTACCCGGATGGTGTTGCATACGCAGCGCTTCAGCTCGCGGATATCCAGAGTCCCTTCCGTAAGTTCCTTACGGATATTCTCATGATCAGCTGGATCTCCGGGCATTACCATATCGTTTCCGGCACGCATGCATCCTGAAGCAGTACATACGCCTGCAGTAGAATCGGTGGTAGTGGTCCAGTCTGTCATGATCGCTCCTGAAAAGCCCCATTCGTCCCTGGCGGCTTTTGTACAAATATCATAGCAGTTTGCCGCATGGATACCATTGATGAGATTATAGGAAGTCATAATGGACATTGGCTGGGCGTTCTTCACAGCGATTTCGAATCCTTTCAGATAGATCTCACGAAGCGTTCTTTCGGAAATCACACTGTCAGATCCCATACGGTTATCTTCCTGGTTGTTGCATGCAAAATGCTTGATAGTGGTTCCGCATCCCGGGACTTTCTGTACGCCAAGGGTCATGGCGGAAGCCATCATACCGGCAAGGAGCGGATCCTCTGAATAATACTCAAAGTTTCTGCCGCAAAGAGGATTTCTGTGGATGTTCATACCCGGTGCAAGCCACAGAGTTACCTCAAACAGTTCCATTTCATGTCCGATCATTTCTCCTATTTCTTTGATAAGCTGCAGATTCCATGTCTGGGCAAGAAGGGTTCCCACGGGAATCGCGGTACAGTACTGGTGATAGGTAGTTCCTCTTTTTTCACGTTTCGCTGCAAAAAATCCGCCTTCCAGCGCTTCCAGAAAATCACCGGCTTCAATTTTTCCTTCGAATACCTGATAGGTCTGTTTCAGACGAATGCCGGCGGGGCCATCCGCAAGCACGAGGCTGGCCACATTCCAGGGATCCATAGCTGCTGCGGAAACCGTCTCAGCTGCTGCACCCGGAACGGTCTGTCCTGCAGAACCAAGCTCACTCTGTCCGGAATTAATATCTCCTGTTGCAAAGGCAACAAGCTGATCCAGAGACAGGCTTTCGGTAATTTCTCCCGCTTTACCCGGGAATTCATCCGGAATACCGGAATACGAAATGGTTTCTGCTTGAATATCGGAAGCCTTCAGTTCCGCTGCCGGAAGCTTATCTGCCATCTCATGCCATGCAGCTTCTTTTTTCTGCATTTTTGACGCATCCGGAAGCAGCTCTTCCAGTTCCTGTTTTTTCTCACAGATATGTTCGCACTGAACCATGCATGCATCCGCATCCAGCTTCAGGGAACCAATCAGTCTGGCACTGTCGAGAGAATTTCCTGTCCAGATACCGTAGGTTCCTTTTTCCAGAATCCATGCAGCCTGGTCTTCGTCGTAGGAAGCCAGCTGATAAAGGGCAAAGGAAATTTCCAGGCTCTGGCTTTCTCCCGGAGCCAGGAGACCGGTCTTGCCAAAACCGGCAAGACGGCGGTATTCTTTAGGCATTCTGCCCTGTGGACAGGATACGTAGATCTGAGCAACCTCTTTACCGGAATATACGTCCCCTGTATTTTTTACGTTTACGTGGACGGATACCATTGGATTTGACGTATCCAGGCCATTTACAGAAATATCTCCGGCGTTCATTTCAAATTCCGTGTAGGAAAGTCCATAGCCAAAGCAGTAACGTACCGGTACGTCGAATGTGTCAAAATAGCGATATCCTACATAAATTCCCTCTTTATATTCTTCCTTGTAAACATCGCCGCTGTTGTGGCTGAAGAAGGAAGCGTTGGGATAATCCTCATAAGTCAGAGCCCAGGTATCGGTCATCTTTCCGGAAGGAGTAATATCGCCGCTGATCACATCAGCAAATGCATTTCCGCCTTCCTGTCCTGCCTGCATAAACTGCAGAATGGAACGGATATTGGAAAATTCTTCCGTAAATCCAAGGTCTACAAGGCCGCCGGTATTGATTACCAGTACGACATTCTGATAAGACTCACAGATCTGGGCAAGCAGTGCTTTTTCTTCCGCTGTGATCAGATAATCGCCTTCTGACACGTGGCGGTCTGCATTTTCGCCGGCGATACGGCTCAGGACAAAAATTGCGGTGTCGGCTCCATCTGCCCGTGCTGCTTCTGTATCAATGGCATTTCCGCATGGCATCATAAACTGCGCTGCGGAATAGGCACGGAAGAAATTATTGTCATATTCCGGCATACTTTTGAAGATGTTATCTCTCCAGTCCTCTCTTGCCTGAATATACCTGGCATCATAGTCCTCCAGCCATTCTTTGCTGGTCACTTCATATCCTGCGTTTACCATGCCCTGATAAATATTTACACAGTCACGTTCATTTACATCACCGGATCCGGTACCACCCTTGATGGTTCTGATCGCACCGGCTCCGTAAAGTCCGATTTTGATTGCTTTTGGCAGAGGAAGGAAGTGATCTTCATTCTTAAGAAGAACGAAACCCTCTGCAGCAGCCTTTCTGGCTAATTCACGATTTTTTGTCTCGCGTTCCGTTACAGCATCAGATGCAGTACCTGGTAATGGACGTTTTCTAAGCTTCATAATAACCCTCCGATTGTTTTTGACATTTTTGTGGTTGTATTTTTTCGATACCCTCATTATGAATGATTTCCGTGTCCTTTTCTATTCATTTTTTTGACTAATTTATGGTTGATATTGATATTTTTGGCTTTATTTCTTAAAATACAGAAAGAAAATATTGTCATAATTGACATACAATCGGGAAAAAACAGGAGGGAATGCTTCTATGTCTGCTTATACCTATGAAATGGTCCGGGAAAACAGCCGGCTGCCGGTTCATTTTGATTATGTACAGGAACCGGCTCATACTATTTTGGCTCACTGGCATGAATATCTGGAAATTCTCTTGATCGTCTCCGGGGGCATGACAGCTGTGATTCAGGCAGAAACCTATGAATTGTCTGCGGGCGATATCCTGATCATTAATTCCAAGGATATCCACATGACCCGGACGCATGGAGATACGACCAGTTATATTCTTCTTCAGATTTCCGCACGGTATCTTCAGCAGTTCTTTCCGAATTTCGACGTACTCCATTTTGGTACATGGATTCCTGCCGGAACTGCTCAGGAAGGTTCCCCGTACGCACCATCGCATTATCTGATGGAAATGCTGGATATTTACCAGAAGGAAGAGGACGGATATCCGCTTCTCTTTACCGCCAGACTTCATGATCTTTTGTATTGTCTTTACAGATATGATTCCCACTGGCTGGCACCGAATGGTCAGAAAGCGGCTCACCGTGATATTTTGCGGGTCACGCAGACAATGGACTGGGTGGGGGAGCATTATCGCGAACCGCTGACACTTGATGAAGCCGCAGGAAATCTGGGACTTAGCCGGGAATATTTCTGTCGGATTTTCAAAAAATATACGGGACAGACTTTTCTGGAATATTTAAATGCTGTCCGTGTCATGCGTTTTCATGATGAACTGATCTATTCCAATGACTCCATCACCAATCTGATGGCAGCCCATGGAATCAGTAATTATAAGATTTTTCTCCGGACGTTTAAAAAGATATATGGAGATACGCCGCAGAGAATGAGAAAATA
>JALERH010000067.1 GCA_022764275.1 Blautia sp.
AGACCGCCAAGGCTTTTGGCATCGTCTGCCGGAAGTGTAGTCTCATTGACTTTTACCAGATAATTGGTAATCTCATGATTCAGGAAGTCAATCTGCTTTTCTACTTCATAGACCTGCGCGATGTCCTCTTCATCCAGCGTAATCAGCGCATTCATGGCACGCTCAAGGTTTGTAATGGCCATATGACCCATTCGCTCCATTTCCCTTGTGGCATCAAACACAGCTGTTGTGGGAGAAAAGACAGATTTTTCACCAATATAGCTGAGCTGGAAAGCATCCTCTGTTTTCTTCTCTTCTCCACGTACAAAGAATCCGGTGAGTTTTACGATCTGTCCGATAAACGGATACAATACAACTACTTCCACAATCTTGATCAGAGTATGGGCGTTTGCCACCTCACGGCCCGGATTATTTCCGGAAATATTCTGAATAAGGGCGGTAACCGGTTCCAATGCCACTGTGAACACAATGTACATGAGAATCGTACCGATAATATTAAACAGAAGATGAATCAGCGCTGCACGTTTTGCATCACGTTTTCCATTCAGCCCGGCAAGCATTGCGGAAACACATGCTCCGATGTTACAGCCAAGAATGATAAACAGACAAATACGGATATCCAGCAGCCCCTGGTTTGCAAGGAGAAGGATAATACCTACCGTTGCGGAAGAGCTCTGGAGAACAGTGGTCACAACCATACCAACCAGCAGCGACAGAATATGGCTTGTCAGAGAAGACATGATATCCACAACCTGCGGAGATTCCTTCAGAACGGACATGGAAGAAGACATGGTCGTAAGACCCATAAACAGGATACCAAAACCAAGCAATACCTCACCGATCCGCTGAACTTTTACTTTTTTACAGAACATGACCATAACCACACCCGCCATAACAATAGCCGGTGCAAGAGCGGACAGATTAAAGGATATCAGCTGTGAAGTCACAGTCGTACCGATATTCGCTCCCATGATCACTCCCGCAGCCTGATACAGATTCATCAGACCGGAATTTACAAAACTGACTACCATGACTGTAGCCGCACTGGAGGATTGGATAATTGCTGTAAACAAGGTTCCTACCAGGATTCCCCGAAGAGGTGTTTTGGTAAAGAACTCCAGAATACTTCGCATCTTAGCACCTGCAGCCTTCTCCAGGCTGTCGCTCATAAGCTTCATTCCATACAGAAAGAGGCCCAAACCTCCCATTAAACCAAGAATAATCCCTGCCATAGCTTAATGATCTCCCTTTGTATTTTACACAAAAATTACTTTCTCTTTTCCGTTTCTTAACAAAAAAGGCGTACACTACTACTATATAGGAAAATTTTCGTTTTGTCTACCGTATTTTCAGAAATTCAGTTTCCGCTTTTCTCCGATGAGTTTTTCTCAAAGTACGTTTTGCCTGCCTGTGCGTCCTTCAAAAGCTGCGCTTTTAAGGCCTCCAGAGAAGAAAACTTCCGCTCCGGCCGAAGGAAATGTTTAAAATCCACCTGGCAGCTTTCTCCGTATAAATTCTCATCACAGTCAAAAAGATATGTCTCAACTCCGATAAAAGCCTCCCCGATCGTCGGCTTATATCCTACATTGGTAATTCCCCGAAATGTCTGGCTGCCAAAGTGGGAAACGGTGACATATACCCCATTGGGAGGCATCAGCTTGTCCCTGGAAGGGACCACATTGGTGGTAGGAAGAAGCATTTTGTGGCCAAGGCCCCTCCCATGCTCCACGATTCCGTCCACCAGATAATCCATACCCAGAAGATCGGAAATCTTTTCCATGTTTCCTCTTTTCAGTTCTTCCCGGATATAGGTACTGCTGATTTTGCGGTGTCCATCCATCTCTTTTGAGAGTATGTCCACCTCAAAACCGTATTTTTTTCCTGTTTCCTTTAAAAGCCAGGGAGTCCCTTTTCTCTCATATCCAAAACGGTTGTCCTCTCCCACTGCAACATAGGAAGCCTGCAGATCTCCAATAAGAATCTCACGTATAAAGTTTTCCGCTTTCATATGTTTAATACGGTCATCCAGCGGACACTCGATCAGAACATCCACTCCCATTTTTTCAAGAAGAGCAGCCCGCTCCTTTCTGGTGAGAATCATCTGGCTGGACGAGTCAATGGCAAAAAGCACTGCCTGCTCCCCCAGTTCCTTACGCTCCAGAATCTTTTCCACCAGCTTCCTGTGCCCGCGGTGAATACCGTCAAATTTTCCCATCGTGACCGCACAGCCTGATAATCTGGGGAATTCGCCGTTTACTCTCAGGTATTCCATACGTTTCTCCTAATGACTGTCCGGGCAGCAAAAAGCACTGCCCGGAACCAATTTTTATGTCAGAACATTTTAACCGGATAATACCGTTCTTTTTTTGCATCCCACATGAAAATGCCTGCAAAAGCTCCGCTGCTTGCGCACATGCGCACCCAGCCTTCCTTGTTCTGGCATTTTAAAAGCGTTTCCGGAATGGGATTTCCGTTTAAAAGGAGCCTGTCTCCCCCCGGAGTGCATACAAGGCGGGGATATTCTTTCAGTGCCTCCTCTACAGAACAGATCTTATCCGGAATCGTGCCATCCGCCATTGCGGCTTCTGCCTGTGACAACGTCATGCACTCGGAAAGGGTAAAGCTGCCCACTCTGGTTCTGAGAAGAGACTCCATACAGCCTCCACAGCCCAGTTTTTCTCCGATATCATGGCACAGGGTGCGGATATAGGTTCCTTTGCTGCAGGTCACGGAAAAACGTATCAGCGGAAAGTTTACTTCCAGAATTTCTATTTCATGGAAGCATACCGGACGCGGTTTTCTCTCCACCACCTGTCCTTCTCTTGCAAGCTCATAAAGCTTCCTGCCGCCTACCTTCAAAGCCGAATACATGGGCGGAATCTGCATCTGCTCTCCCACGAAGCTTTTTACCGCTGCACAGGCCTCTTCTTCTGTAACGTTTACTTCTTTTTCCGAAAGGACACTTCCTGTCATATCCTGCGTATCCGTTGTAATACCCAGATGAAGAACGGCCTCATAGGTCTTATCCTTATCTGTCAGCATATCCACAAGCTTTGTCCCTTTTCCCAGAGCGACAGGGAGAACCCCTTCCGCTTCCGGGTCAAGAGTACCGGTATGCCCGATTTTTTTCATATGAAGGATTCCACGAAGCTTCGCCACCACATCAAAAGATGTAAAACCCTTTTCTTTATAAATTGGAATAATGCCGTTAAAATCTCCCATTATGCTTCCTGTCCCAAAAGCTGCTTTTCAATCTGTTCGGAAACATTGTTGATCACATCATACATGGAGCCTGCCAGATCACAGCCTGCCGCCCGCATATGACCGCCTCCGCCAAAATAAACCGCGATCTTACTTACATCCACGCATCCGTTGGAACGCAGGGATACCTTGAAGACCTGTGACTCCACTTCATAAAGGAACATGGCTACTTCCACACCACGGGTAAGGCGGAGCTGGCTTACGATGCCTTCCAGATCCTTGCCATCCACCCCGTAGAAATCCATGTCTCTTTTCTTCATGTACCCTACAATGCACTTTCCGTCCAGCAGCATAATGCTTTCTGCCAGAACCCGGCCCATGACCTGGTTCTGAATATAGGTTTTCTCATAGAAAGATTCATCAATGATCTTACTGAAATTAAATCCTGTTTCCATCAGTTTTGCAGCGATCCGCATGGTCTGCGGCGATGTGGAGGAATATTGGAACACGCCGGTATCATGAGCCATTCCCGTATAAATGGCAGTTGCAACCGAACGATCCACCTTTTCCGGATCCAGAAGCCCGTAAAGTACCTCACATGCGGAGCTGACATCTCCACGGATATGGTTTTCCATGGCAAATCCTCTGTTGCTCACGTGGTGATCGATACAGGCCGTCTTTTTTGCACTCTCAAAATAATCTCCTGCAAGAGCAAGACGATCCCGTGCGCTCACGTCACAGGTGACAAAGAGGTCATAAGCCTTTTCCCCCTCTGCCTCCATTTTAATCTCATCCATACAGTCAATATGCTGAAATACAGGCTTCGGATGGTCAAGATAGACATCCACCTGGATTCCCGGATACCACTCTTTTATATACAGATACAATGCCATGCAGGAACCCACACAGTCCCCATCAGGCCGGATATGTCCTGCAATTCCCATTGTCGTTACGCCGTCCAGTATCTCTTCGATTCTTTCCATTCCCTCACCTCGTTATTCTTAAGCCTCTGACTCAGAGGATTCTTCGCTGTCTGCCCTCTCCGCCTTCGTTTCGCTCATAACATCGTCGATCATTTTTGACATATTCACTCCATATTCAATGGATTCATCCAGAATGAATCTGATTTCCGGTGTATTGCGAAGGTTCAGGTTTCTGGCAAGCTGACGGCGGATATAGCCTTCGGCACTTTTCAGGCCGCGAATGGTGCCTTCCTTTGCCTCCTGATCTCCAAGAACACTGATAAATGCCTTGCAGGTCTTTAAATCAGGGGCTACCTCCACTGCCATCACTGATGTCATGGGGTGAATACGCGGATCCTTGATCTCATTACGGATGATGCTGCTTAATTCCTTCTGTACTTCCCCGTTGATCCGCGTATTCTTGATGCTGTTTTTCCTCATTTATACTGGTCTCCTATCTTGGTACTTCCACCATGATATATGCTTCTATCTTATCTTCTTCTTTTACATCATTAAAGTCGTTGAATACAAGACCGCACTCGTATCCTGCTTTTACTTCCTTTACGTCATCCTTGAATCTCTTTAAGGATGCAAGCTCGCCTTCGTAAATCTGCTCGCCTTCTCTGCTGATACGAATCTTACAGTTACGCTGGAAGATACCGTCCAGGACATAGCTTCCTGCGATGGTACCCACACCGGATGCCTTGAAGGTCTGACGCACTTCCGCATGTCCGATGACCTTCTCTTCAAATACCGGATCCAGCATACCCTTCATAGCAGCTTCCACGTCTTCGATTGCCTGGTAAATGACTCTGTACAGGCGCAGATCCACACCTTCCTGCTCAGCAAGCTGCTTTGCAGTGGTATCCGGACGTACGTTGAAACCGATGATAATCGCATTGGATGTAGCAGCCAGGCTGACATCGGATTCATTGATCGCACCTACACCGCCGTGAATCACGCGTACCACAACTTCCTCATTGGAAAGCTTCAGAAGGCTCTGTTTTACTGCTTCCACAGAACCCTGTACGTCTGCTTTTACGATGATCGGAAGTTCTTTTAAGTCACTTGCCTGAATCTGATCGAACAGATTATCCAGGGAAAGTTTTGCTTTTGTCTCTTCCAGCAAACGGTTCTTGTTCTCGGAAACAAATGCTGCTGCAAAGTTTTTCGCTTCTTTATCATTCTCAAAGGCCATCAGAACCTCGCCTGCATTCGGTACGTCACCAAGTCCCAGAATTTCAACAGGGGTAGACGGGCCGGCTTCCTTCACACGGCGTCCCTTATCGTCCATCATGGCACGTACTTTACCGCTGCATGCTCCTGCGGCGATGAAATCACCCACATGAAGGGTTCCCTTCTGTACCAGAATCGTGGCAACAGGGCCTTTTCCTTTGTCAAGCTGAGCCTCGATAACAAGACCTCTTGCGGAACGATCCGGATTTGCCTTCAGCTCACATACTTCTGCAGTAAGAAGGATCATTTCCAGCAGGTCATCAATACCCTCTCCTGTCTTTGCAGAGACAGGGACAAACGGAGTGCTTCCGCCCCAGTCCTCAGGGATCAGCTCATATTCGGAGAGTTCCTGTTTTACACGCTCAATGTTTGCACTTGGCTTATCGATCTTGTTGATTGCCACGATGATCTCCACGCCGGCAGCCTTTGCATGGCTGATTGCTTCTACAGTCTGAGGCATGACACCATCATCTGCTGCTACGACCAGGACTGCAATATCGGTAGCATTTGCGCCACGCATACGCATTGCAGTGAATGCCTCATGTCCCGGCGTATCCAGGAAAGTGATCTTCTGATTGTTGATGTCTACCACGTAGGCACCGATATGCTGGGTAATACCGCCAGCCTCGCCTCTGGTAACATTTGTATTACGGATTGCATCCAGAAGGGATGTTTTTCCATGGTCAACGTGACCCATAACGCAGACTACAGGAGGTCTCGGGATCAGAGTCTCTTCATCCTCTTCATCCTCCTTGAGCAGTTCCTCGATCACATCCACTTTTTCTTCTTTTTCGGCAATAATGTCGAATTCCATCGCGATCTCTTCTGCCTGTTCAAAGTCGATTTCGTGGTTGACTGTTACCATCTGACCCTGCATGAACAGCTTCTTGACAATGACAGACGGCTGTACCTTCATGGCTTCTGCCAGTTCACGGATCGTAAGCTTCTCCGGAATGATGATTTCCTTTACTTCCGGTTTCTTCTCCTCCTGCTTCGGCTGGGGAACCAGCTTCTGGAGAGCCTTCGGAAGCTTCGGAGCCTGCTTGTGGCCGCCCTGATTCGGTCTGTTATGTCCGTCTGCATTATTCTTCTCAAAATCTTTCTTCTTATTCTTATTCTCTCTGTCACGCTCACGTTTGCTGTCTTTGGAGGTTTTGGTCAGTTCCGGAGTAAACAGTGCATCACCGCTTCCTCCGCTGTTTCTTCTGGCTCCCTGACGCTGTCCCTGGCGATTGTTCTGGCTGCCGAAACGTCCTTCACTTCTGCCCTCTCCGCGGTTGTCACGGCTGTCATTTCTGCCTTCATAACGGTTCTGACCGCCATTTCCCTGGGTTCTTCCCTGACCTCCAAATCTGGAGCCGCGGTTGTCGCCACGATTGTCACCGCGATTTTCGCCCTGACGCGGCTGACGGTTTCCGTCTCCCTGGCGTGGCTGGCGATTTCCATCATTTGCTCTCGGCTGACGGTTTCCACCGTCGCCATTTCTGAATGGACGATTTGCACCATCTGCATTTCTGACCGGACGATTCTGTCCCGGGCGATCGTTTGTTCTTCTGTCTGCACCGCGGTTGTCTCTCGACTCACGGCCCGGCTGTGCTGCAGCGGTATTAGGAGCAGCTGTTCCTGTCGTTTCCGCAGCTGGCTCTGCCTGACGCGGCTGCGGTGCTGCTGTCTGCGGCTGTGGCTTCGGTGCTGCTGTCTGTGGCTTCGGCTGCGGTGCCGGTGCTTCTTTCTTTATTTCCTGCGGTTTTGCTTCCTGCGGTTTTGCCGGTGCTTTACCCTGGGCCGGACGCGGCTGTCCCGGACGTGTGCCCTGAGGACGCGGTCTCTTCTCTCCTGTCGGTCTCTTACGGCTCTTTCCGCCATCGCTGGCATTCTGCGCGTGATATACGCGAATAATATTTTTCTTCTTTTTCGGCGCCTCTGCTGCTTTTTCGCCGTCATTCTTCGTTGTTATTTTCTGTTCTTCTGTCTTAGGAGTTTCCAATGCTCTACCCTGCTCCTTTCCCGTATTTTTAAATTTTTCTCTTACCATTGCTGCCTGGGGCTGTGCCAGATTGCTCATATGGCTCTTTACATCCACCCCATTTGCCTTTAAAAACTCTATCACTTCTTTATTCTGCTTTCCAAGCTCTTTGGCAAGCTCATGCACTCTGATCGTATCCATCTGCCATACCTCCTTCTCACCAAAATTCCTGTTATAAACATCTTCGCTTTTTATCTCTCTTCCAGTACTTTTAAAATTGCTTTCGCAAAGTTTTCATCCTGAACCGCCAGGCTGGCACGGAATTCTTTTCCCATGGCCCTGCCCAGGGCTTCTTTGTCGGAAAGGAAATATAACGGAACTTCGTAGAAGGTACACATATTCCGGAATTTCTTTTTCGTATTTTCAGAGGCATCCTCTGCCACCAGAACCAGAAAGCCTTTTCCTGATTTCACGGATTTTTCTGTGGAAAATTCTCCGCTCACAGTTTTGCCTGCTTTCGTGGCAAGTCCTATCAAAGACAGTACTTTACTGTTGTTCAATCGACTCCAGCTCCTTCTCAAGGCTATCGTATACCTCATCCGGGATAGATGCCTTCAGGGAACGTTCCAGCCCGTGATTCTTTCTTGCTTTTGCCAGGCATTCCCTGGAAAAGCAAAGGTAAGCACCGCGTCCGTTTTTCCTTCCCGTAGCGTCCAGAATGATCTCGTCCTCTGAGGTCTTCAATACCCTGATCATTTCTTTTTTATTTTTCATTTCCCTGCACCCGGTACACTGGCGCATAGGAATCTTACTCTTCGTCTTCATAATTTTCTTCAGCCGGAGCAGCCCCTTCGTCAAAGCTCTGCTCCTCTTCATAGCTTTCTTCTGCGTCTGCAGGATTCTCTATATCTTCCGCACTTTCCGTGTATTCCGGTTCTTCTTCATACTCTTCATCGTCGTAATACTCATCTTCGTCTTCATCATAGTCATAGAAGTCACCGGATTCTTTTGCCTGCGTCTCACTCTTGATGTCGATCTTAAAACCGGTCAGACGGGCAGCCAGACGTGCATTCTGTCCTTCCTTACCAATGGCAAGGGACAGCTGGTAATCCGGAACTACCACCAGAGCTGTTTTTTCATCCGGATCTGCCATAACGGCGATTACCTTAGCCGGGCTTAACGCATTCTCAATGAGGATAGCCGGGTTTTCATCCCAGTTGATGATATCGATTTTTTCTCCGCGGAGCTCATTCACGATAGCGCCTACACGGGATCCGTTCACACCAACACATGCACCTACCGGATCTACATTCGGATCGTTGCTTGCCACTGCGATTTTGGTACGGGAGCCGGCCTCACGGGCGATGCTCTTAATCTCCACCGTACCCTCCTGAACTTCTGTCACCTCTGTCTCAAACAGACGCTTTACAAGTCCCGGATGAGTTCTGGATACCAGGATACGCGGTCCCTTCGGGGTATCTTTTACCTCCAGGATATATACCTTGATACGCTCGGTAGGCTTGAAGGTTTCTCCCTTCACCTGCTCATTCTCACTTAAAATGGCATCTGCCTTGCCCAGATTGATGCTTACATTTCTGCCCATCACACGCTGTACGATACCGGTAACAACTTCTTTTTCGATACCGTAATACTGATCGTAAAGGACCTTGCGCTCTTCTTCGCGAATCTTCTGAAGAATCACGTTTTTGGCATTCTGTGTGGCAATACGTCCGAATTTGTCGGAGTGAATCTGCACCTTAATGATATCGCCGATCTGCGCAGAGCTGCTGATCTTCTGCGCCTCCACCAGGGAAATCTCTTCTGCCGGATCGTCTACATATTCCACAACAGTACGGTCCGCATACACACCAAAATCGCAGGTGTCCGGGTTGATGCTCACATGTACGTTGTCAGCTTTGCCAAAATGGTTCTTGCAAGCCTGGATCAGGGACTGCTCAATTGCTTCCAGCAGTGTCGCCTTGCTGATATTTTTCTCTTTTTCAAGAGTATCCAGTGCTTCCATTAACTCTCTGTTCATTTTTCTCTTTTCCTCCTGATCTTTTCATTAAAACTCAATCGCCAAGCGGATTAACGCAATTTCCTTTTTTTCAAAGGTTCTGCTTCCTCCATCCTCCTCAATCGTGACACTGTTACTATCATATGCGGTCAGAACACCGCAAAACTCTTTTTGTTTGTCGATTGGCCGGTAGGTACGGATCTCCACCAGTTTTCCCATACTTCTGGCAAAATCTTTTTCCTTCTTCAGTGGTCTGTCAAGACCCGGAGAACTGATTTCCATGATGTAGCTGTCCTCGATAAAATCTTTTTCATCAAGTTTGTCGCTGAAGACTCTGCTCACAGCCTCGCAGTCATTCACAGTGATCCCGCCGGGTTTGTCAATGTAGCCGCGCAGATACCAGTTTCCTGCTTCCTTTACATACTCCACATCCACAAGCTCGAATCCCTGTCCTTCCACAATTGGCAAAAGCAGCTCCTCTGCTTTCTTTTCGTATTCCTCTCGTCTGCTCATTTTCCCACCTGCCTTTCTTACTGCCATATCAGCAAATAGGAGTGGGCTCTCGCCCACTCCTATGCCAACAAGTTCTAAGTTTCTCTTATTCTAACACCAAAAATCCCGAAATGCAAGGGGTTTTAAAAATGTTTTAGGAAAAAGTACACAGGTTGTTCCTGTGACTTTTTTAAACCCTCGGTTTGGTTCCCCGGGTGTCGCGCTTCGCCAGCTTCACCTTATTCAGGGAATATGGTTTCTCATGATACGTGATGCTGTATTCCTGATGGGACTCCAGAAGGTATGCATGTTCCAGAGTGTCTCCTTCAGATAATTTCATACCGCGTACACCTACAGCGGTTTTCTTCATACTGGAAATTTCCTGTTTCAGGAATCGCAGGAAATAGCCGCCCTGGCTCTTTAGTACCACCTGCTCCATTTCGTCTGCAGGGCCCACAAAGATCAGCCGGTCTCCTTCTCCAAGTTTTGTGGAGGCAATCGTGCGCTTTGCCACATCAAATTCTTCCCCGGCGACCAGTTTGCACATGGATGCAGCCGTCACAAAAAGCAGTGTGGAGGTCTTTAGCTGTCCCAAAGGTGCGACATAGAGAATCTGTTCCTGCGTACTGTCATAGTTGCTCAGGTTATCTGCCGGAGTTCCCTTATCGCGGAAACGCACAAGCGGAATGTCCGCCACTTTTACGGAATGCATCCTTCCCATATTGGTAAACATACAGATCTTGTCCGTATTCATACAGGTAAACACATATTTGTTTTCTGCATGTACCGCCTCTTTATTTCTTTCATAGGCAGTCTTATCGATGAGCTTCATATATCCGAAACGGTCCATGAGAAAGCAGACTTCAGTCTCCTCCATCTTCTTTTCTTCATAGACGGCCTCTTCGGCATTTTCAATGGAAGTCCGGCGTTTTGTGCCATACTCTTTTTTAATGCTGTCCAGTTCCTTTATGATCACGTTTGACATGGAATCATAATTATTCAGGATGTCCTCATAAAGCGCAATGTTTTTCATCGTTTCCGCATATTCTGCCTGCAGTGCCTCGATTTCCAGGCCGATCAGCTTGTACAGACGCATCTCCAGAATAGCATTTGCCTGCTTTTCAGAAAAATGCAGATTTTTTGCTGCTTTCTCGCTGGCTTTTGACTTAAAGCGGATTCCCTCCGTAATCCCTTCCACCAGACATTTTTTTACCTGCTCCCTGTTTTTGCTTCCCCGGAGAATCTCAATGATCAGGTCAATGACATCACATGCCTTGATCAGGCCTTCCTGAATCTCCTTTTTCTCCAGTTCTCTGTCGAGAAGGGTATTATATTTTCTCGTCGTGATCTCGAAAAGAAAATCCACGTGATATTCTATGATCTGCTTCAGGCTCAGCGTTTCCGGCCGTCCTCCTGCCACCGCCAGCATGTTCACACCAAAGGTGTCCTCCAGCCGTGTTTTTTTGTACAGCATGTTGGTGAGGTTTTCCACATCTGTGTCCTTTTTCAGCTCCAGGACAATGCGGATTCCCTCTTTGGAAGACTGATTGGAAATATCCACGATATCCGTGGTCTTTTTTGTCTCCACCAGAGAGGCCACATCATTTAAGAATTTACCGATATTGGCGCCCAGCATGGTGTACGGGATTTCCGTAATAACAAGCTGCTGGCGTCCTCCTTTTAATTTTTCCACCTCGACTCTGCCGCGGAGCCGGATTTTTCCCGTTCCTGTCTCGTAGATCTTCAAAAGGTCATCCTTATTGACCACGATTCCTCCGGTGGGAAAATCCGGTCCTTTTAAGTATCGCATCAGTCCTTTGACACTGATGTCGTTATTTTTCATATATGCCTTTACCGCATCCACCACTTCACACAGATTATGGGGAGGGATACTGGTTGCCATACCGACGGCAATTCCATCCGCGCCATTCACCAGAAGGTTGGGGATTTTTACCGGAAGCACCACGGGCTCCTTCTCCGTCTCATCGAAGTTGGGCATAAAATCCACCACGTTTTTATCCAGGTCTGCAAGGAATACCTCCTGGGTCAGCTTTTCCAGGCGCGCCTCCGTATATCGCATGGCAGCGGCACCGTCTCCCTCGATGGAGCCGAAATTTCCGTGGCCGTCCACCAGTGTTTTTCCCTTTTTAAAGTCCTGGGCCATCACGACAAGTGCCTCATAGATGGAGCTGTCTCCGTGAGGATGGTATTTACCCATGGTATCGCCCACGATACGGGCGCATTTACGATACGGCCGGTCATACCGGATGCCAAGCTCATACATATCATAAAGCGTACGTCTCTGCACCGGTTTTAAGCCGTCACGCACATCCGGCAATGCCCTGGAGACAATGACGCTCATGGCATAATCAATGTAGGATTTCTGCATGACCTCGGCATAATCGGTTGCAATTATATTTTCCTGCTTTGTTTCCATTCTATCTCAATCCTCCGAACTGTCTTTTACACGTCAAGCTCCGCGTCTGTGGCATGTTCATAGATGAAAGCCTTTCTCGGCGGCACGTCGCTTCCCATCAGAATTTCCGTCACATTGGATGCCATACGCGCATCCTCGATCTCCACCCGTTTCATTCTTCTGGTTTCCGGATTCAGGGTTGTCTCCCACAGCTGTTCGGCATCCATCTCCCCCAGACCTTTGTACCTTTGCAGGGTAAAGCTTCCTGCCTTGTGGGTGCGGCGGTATTTTTCCAGAGCTTTGTCATCGTAAAGATATTCCTCGGCTCCTTTTTTCGGCATGACCTTATAAAGAGGCGGCATGGCGATGTACACATGTCCCTCATAGATCAGCTCCGGCATGAACCGGTAAAACAATGTCAGAAGAAGGGTGGAAATATGCGCGCCGTCCACATCGGCATCCGCCATGATCACAATCTTGTCATAGCGAAGCTTTGTAATATCAAAATCGTTTCCATAACCCTCGGAAAATCCGCAGCCAAAGGCATTGATCATCGTCTTGATCTCCGCGTTTGCCAGCACCTTGTCGATGGTAGCTTTCTCCACATTCAGGATTTTTCCGCGGATGGGAAGGATAGCCTGGTAATTACGGTCTCTGGCTGTCTTTGCAGAACCGCCTGCGGAATCCCCCTCCACAATAAAGATCTCACACTGGGACGGATCTTTTTTCTCGCAGTTGGCAAGCTTTCCGTTGGAATCAAAGGAATATTTCTGTTTCGTGAGGAGATTGGTTTTTGCGCGCTCCTCGGTCTTTCGAATCTTTGCCGCTTTTTCTGCACAGGACAGAATCGTCTTTAAGGTCTCCAGATTTCGGTCAAAGAAAAGCACAAGCTGCTCTCCCATCACTTTTCCCGTTGCCCGGGCAGCATCCTGATTATCCAGCTTTGTCTTTGTCTGGCCCTCAAAGCGTGGTTCCGGATGCTTGATGGAAACCACGGCAGTCATTCCGTTTCGGATATCCGCTCCTGTGAAATTAGCATCTTTGTCTTTCAGCACGCCAATCTCGCGGGCGTAGGTATTCATGACCGTGGTAAAGGTAGTCTTAAAGCCGGTAAGATGCGTACCGCCTTCTGCGTTATAAATATTGTTGCAGAAGCCCAGCACATTTTCCCGGAATTCATTGGTAAACTGAAAAGCAGCCTCCACCTGGATTCCTTCGGACTCGCCCTTCAGATAAATCGGCTCATGAAGTGTTTCTGTATTGTGGTTCAGATCCTTGATATATCCCACAATCCCATCCGGCTCATGGTACGTAATGTCCTCCGGCTCTTCCCCGCGCAGATCCTGAAAACGGATGGTCAGCTTGGGATTTAAATATGCCGTCTCATGAAGACGGCTTTTTACCTCTGTGGCAGAAAAGCGTGTCTTCTCAAAAATCTCCGGATCCGGCAGAAAATTCACGCAGGTTCCCGTCTCTTTTGTCCTGCCAAGCTTCGGCAGGAGTCCATTCTCCAGCTCGATGGTGGGGATTCCCCGTTCATAGTGATCGTGATGCACATAGCCGTCGCGGCTGACTTTAATGTCCAGATAGGTGGATAGGGCATTCACCACCGAGGAACCTACCCCGTGCAGGCCGCCGCTTGTCTTATAGGCGGAGTTGTCAAATTTTCCGCCCGCATGAAGAGTTGTAAACACGAGACGCTCTGCTGACACGCCTTTTTCGTGCATATCTACCGGAATACCACGTCCATTATCCGTTACCGTGCAGGAACCGTCTTTTTCCAGAACAACATGAATCCGGCTGCAGTATCCTGCCAGATGCTCGTCCACTGCATTGTCCACAATTTCGTATATTAAATGGTTCAGACCTTTTCGGGATACACTTCCGATGTACATACCAGGACGCTTCCGGACTGCCTCCAGCCCTTCCAGTACAGAGATACTCCCCGCGTCGTATGTGTCTTTCTTTGCCATATCTGTTACATTTCCTTTCTAAAACTCATGAATATGAAAACTGGTTTGCTGATTGTTTCATGCTTCCGCAATTCCTCGTTCAAATGTTCGCATCATATCATAACCCAATTCCAGGTGATTTTGCAAGAAAAATCTGGGAGCAGCAGAAAACGGTGGTTTTCACAGCCGAATACAGCCGCAGCAGGAAAATATTTTTTTCAAATTTCTAAAAAAAACACTTGCATTCTCAGGAAAAGTATTATATACTAAGCAGGTCGGTTGACATGGCCAGTTGGTCAAGGGGTTAAGACGTCGCCCTCTCACGGCGAAAACACGAGTTCGATTCTCGTACTGGCTGCTATTTTTCCGACATACAGTTATATGTATATAAGCAAACCGCTTATATGGCCAGTTGGTCAAGGGGTTAAGACGTCGCCCTCTCACGGCGAAAACACGAGTTCGATTCTCGTACTGGCTGCTGAAAAAGCAATCGGAGTTTCCGGTTGCTTTTTTATTGTCTATGCCAAAAATTTGCCGGAAAATCTTTGTGTGCGTAGAGCATTCCAACGCCAGGAGTTCTCACTGGACAAGCAGAGTACAATTGTAAAAACTAACAGCCCCTGTTTCAGCACTGAGCTGAAACAGGGGCTGTTAAATACTCTGAAGCTCAGCGGGAAATCCCGCTTCTATTCTTCTATATCCTCCGCCGGTTCTGCCGGAATGAACACACGGGAGCCTTCTTTTCTTTCCTTCTTATGGTGATCTTCTGCCTTTTCGGTTGCTTCGCGGCAGAATTCCATCTGGGAATTCAAGGGTGCTTTTCCTCTTCTGTCCTGCTTCTCGTAATTTCCATCCGGCTGCAGGATATGCGCCTTCACATTGTCCCGGAACTCCAGATCCAGAATGTGCTTGAGTTCCTTCTTAATCTGCTCATCCTCGACCGGGAATACGATTTCCACACGGCGATCCAGATTACGCGGCATCCAGTCGGCGCTGCCCATATAAATTTCTTCGCTTCCGCCATTGTAGAAGTAGAAAATACGGCTGTGCTCCAGGAAATTTCCCACGATGGAACGCACATGGATGTTTTCGCTCACGCCGGGAACGCCCACCTTCAGGCAGCAGATGCCACGCACCAGAAGATAAATCTTCACTCCACAGGAGGAGGCATAATACAGTGAGGAAATGATCTTCGGATCACACAGAGAATTCATTTTTGCCACGATGTAACTGGGAATCCCCTTCTTTGCATAATCCGCTTCCCGCGTGATCATCTTTAAGAAACGGTCTTTCATCCAGATTGGTGCCACGATCAGCTTATTCCAGCGCTTTGGTTCGGAGTAACCGGACAGCATGTTGAATACCGCTGTAGCATCTTCGCCGAATCTTTCATCACAGGTAAAAATACCGCAGTCCGTATACAGCTTGGCAGTGGAATCGTTATAGTTACCGGTAGCCAGATGCACATATCTGCGGATGCCGGTCTCCTCCCGGCGAACCACCAGCGTGATCTTGCTGTGGGTTTTCAGGCCAACCAGACCGTAAATAACATGGCATCCTGCCTTTTCCAGCATCTTTGCCCATACAATGTTGTTTTCCTCATCAAAACGCGCCTTCAACTCCACAAGGACGGAAACCTGCTTTCCGTTTTCCGCAGCCTGTGCAAGCGCCGCAATGATGGGCGAATTTCCGCTGACACGGTAAAGGGTCTGCTTGATGGCAAGTACATCCGGATCCTTTGCCGCCTGGCGCACAAAATTCACCACCGGGTCAAAGCTCATATAAGGATGATGCAGGAATACATCTCCCTCCCGGATCACCCGGAAAATATCCTTGTCGTTCTGGAATGCAGGTACCGGAGCCGGAGTATACTTTGAAGTTTTATACGCATCAAAGCCTTCTGAGCCGTAAACCTTCATCAGCATGGTAAGATCCAGCGGACCGCTGATATAGAAGATATCCTCATCCTTAATGTCAAATTCTGTCTTTAAGATATCCAAAAGCCGTTTATCGATTTTTTCCTCCACTTCCAGTCGGATCACCTCGCCCCACTGGCGTTTTTTCAGCTGCTTCTGAATCTCCACCAGAAGATCCTCTGCCTCATCCTCGTCAATGGCAAGGTCTGCATTTCGCATGATACGGTAAGGATGGGCGCAGACCACATTGTATCCCAGAAAAAGCTTGTCGATATTGCGCTCGATGATCTCTTCCAGAAGAATCTCTGTAGTGTCCCCTTCTTTTTCTGACGGAATGCTGATCACCCGGGGCAGAACGGACGGAACCTGAACCGTTGCAAATACCAGAATCTCTTTCCCCTTCTTTTTGTCCTTCTTGGAGATCAAAGCACCGATGTTCAGTGTCTTATTCCGAATCAGCGGAAACGGTCTGGAAGAATCCATAGCCATTGGGGTCAGAACCGGATATACGTTATCCTCAAAATAGCGGTCCACATATTCCTTCTGCTTCTCGCTTAATTTCTCGTGTTCCGAAATCAGATGCAGTCCGGTTTTTTCCAGTGCCGGAAGAACGGAACGGTTCAGTGTATGATACTGGTTATGCACCAGCTCATGAGTCTGCTCGCTGATTTTCTTTAACTGTTCCTTCGGGTTCATTCCCGCAATATCCGGTTTCTGGTAAGATGCATGAACCTGATCCTTTAAAGAAGCCACACGCACCATATAAAACTCATCCAGGTTGGAGGAGGTGATGCTCAAGAATTTCAATCGCTCAAAAAGGGGCAGATTTTTATCTCTGGCTTCACTTAAAACCCTGTCATCGAATTTCAGCCAGCTCAATTCCCGATTCACAAAATATTCCGGTTTTTCAAAATTGCTTAAATCCATTACGCTCACCTCTACATTTTTCTCTTACGTCTGAGTACCAGACGGATACCAAACACTTCTTCGAAAAATTCCACTTTGTCCTTCAAAAGTCCCAGTTCCAGGGAAAT
>JALERH010000086.1 GCA_022764275.1 Blautia sp.
GGCTTCAACGTCCATAAGAAAAACGTTTGCAGAAAGTTTCTCTGCTCTCAGAATCTTATACATAATTCCCTCCTGGTGTATATATTTAACCGGCACCCTGTATGCGCCCGTTACTTTCCTATTAACTATAGCACAAAAAAACGCGATAGTAAAACAAAAATTTTCCTATTTCCTGTTATTTCGTGTAGTTTTCAAAGTGTGAGTTGCTTTGCTGTTGGGAGGAGTATGGCAGCCGGTGTTCCCAGTCCTTCGCTCAAAGATTGAACAGGCACTAAGGAACAGGGGCAGCGATGTTTTATTTCTGCGGTCCTTAGCAAACTCGCTTCGCTCAAACAGTGCACGGACCGCAGTTCATCGCTGCTCCCCTGTTCCAAGTGCCTGTAACAATCTCTTCGCAAGAAGCACTGGAAACACCGGCTGCCATACTCCTTCCAAACGCGAGATACTCAGACCATTGAAAACATATATTGCATCCAATAATTCCCCATAGACCCCGTAAGGCATTTTTCACGCGGGGGGATTTTTATGGGCTCAATCACAAATTTTGTGGGATAACTATCCCAAGCATTGCATGATGTTCGTGCCAAGTCCGGCGGTCGGCTTAGATCATATATCGCGGTAAGGGAAACTCCACAAAATAGCATGTGGTTTGGGCATATATGACACACAATTCTCTCTCAGGCCCAATATCCCGGAAATTCCAATGGAAATATGAACGTTTTACTTTAAATTTTCTCTATGTTAGAAATAAGTACACTCCAGACCCAGAATTTTACATTTTTCTGGGTCTGGGAACAAATTTTGTCTGCTATAGATACAAAAAGCATCTTGAAATACTCTGTTTTACCGTAAAGCCCAATTTTTTTTCTCCAGGCAGGTATATTTTTCTCTATATGCCCAAAAGTTTCTGAACAGCAACAACTGTTCTTAGGCTCCTGAGCCAGAGGGATAGAATCAGCCACCCGTAAGGGTCTGGCCTTGACAGGGTTCCCTCTAAAGTATCTATACGCAAAAATTTCCTCCCCAGACCCCGTAAGGCATTTTTCACGCGAGGGAATTTTGTGTCTGCGCGCCGGGCTGTCCGTCAGGAAAATGTCGTCCCCTCTCTTCTGCACTTCTTGTGAAAAGATTGTTACAGGTGCTTGGGACAGGGAAAGCAGCGATGGGCTGCGGCCCGTTCACTGTTTGAGCAAAGCGAGTTTGATAAGGGCCGCAGTAATCAGGCATCGCTGCTCCTGTCCTTAGTGCCTGTTCAATCTTTGAACGAAGCGCAGGAGAGAGGGGACGACATTCTCCTGCCGAGCTGCCCAGGGGTGCAGACACCCAAAATTCACTCCCTCACTTCCTCTTCCGCTCCTCAATCATCTGATAAAGCTTCGCAAGTGCTTCTTTCATCCCTCCCACCTCGTCGATGAGCCCTTCTTCCACGGCTTCTTTTCCCTCCAGCATGGTTCCCACATCTTTTACAAGCTGTGTCGTATCCAGCATCAGCTCCTCCAGGCGTTTCTGCGTGGTATTGGAGTGGTTGGAAATAAATGTAGTGATGCGATCCTGGATTTTTTCCATGTTGCGGTAGGTCTGTGCCACACCGATGAACATACCGCTGGAACGCACCGGATGAATGACCATGGTTGCACTTGGAACCACAAAGGAATAGTCCGCAGACACTGCCATTGGCACGCCGATGGAATGTCCTCCGCCCAACACCAGGGAAACAGTCGGAACACTTAAAGATGCGATCATCTCGGCAATGGCAAGGCCAGCTTCCACATCGCCGCCCACTGTGTTTAAAAGTATCAGAAGCCCGTCCACTTCTGCATCATCCTCGATCATGGCAAGCTTTGGCAGCACGTGCTCATATTTTGTGGTTTTGCTGTGGGCAGGCGCGGATTCATGTCCTTCCACCTCCCCGATAATAGTCAGAAGCTCCACCTTATATTTCCTGGGATTACCGTCCAAAATCACCTGCCCCATTTCTTTAATCTGTTCGTTCTGACATTCTTCTTTCTGAAGCTCTTCCTGCTTATCCTCTTTTTTCAATTCTTCCTCTTTATTTTCGTCCATAATAATACCTCCAGGATAAAAGTCCTGAAGGTATTTTGTGCGAATTGATTCATTTTATACATTTACAATGACCTGTAAAGCGAAACATGGCACTGTCAGAATATTATTTATTCAGCTTCCTGCGTCGGAATGATTTTGATGACCGCCGTATGACCGTAGGTCAGAGGACCCGAATCCATAAAGAAAATCGTTCCATCCGCCGGTGCATAAATGTGAGCCAGAACCTCGCCGTCTTCCGGATTCAGAATTTTTGCCAGAAGCGCTCCTGCCTTTACCTTCTGCTCCACGCTGACCACAGGCTCGAACAGCCCGGCTTCCGGGGAACGCACAGAAATGATCTCGTGATCATCCACCACTCTTGTGTGACACTCCTCTTTTTCCTCATAACGAATCAGCCCCACGGATGACATAAAGGAAAAAATCGCATGCACACCGCGCAGAGCGCTTTCTTTGTTGATGTGCTCTGTGGAGGTGGTATAAAGGCTGAATGCCTTTGTCTCCCAGATCTGCCAGTTGTAATTTAAGGTTGTGGTGTCGTAAGGTCTGGAATTACGGATGACCACATAGGGAAGTCCGAATTTTTTTGCCAGCTCCACATCCTCAAGTCCTGTGGTCATCACATTGATATAGGGCATGAATTCGCCGGGCATATAGTTGGATGCAAGCTGCACCCCATACTCGTATTCCTGTATTTTTTCAAAAATACCTGCCGCAATTCTCTGGGTCGTCTCTCCTTCATTATACCCCGGATACATGCGGTTGATGTCTGTATTGTCGATGGGCCAGAATCTCTTTTTGATATTCATGGAATAGGGATTGGCACATGGAATCACCATGATCTCATGTCCGGGAGGCAGCGTATCCTCCCGCTCTGCCTTTTTTAACTGCTGAATCAGCTGTGAGCAGGTATAAAGCTGCTGATATTCATTTCCGCGCATGGTTCCCATCACACAGAGAGACTTTTTTCCGGTACCGAACACATACGCTTTTACCTGAAAATCATCCCGGTACAGGGAATGGCTTTCGTATATTATCTCAGTTCTCATTGATGTCCTCCTGGTAACCTGCCTTTAATATCCG
>JALERH010000090.1 GCA_022764275.1 Blautia sp.
ATCACCGAATCCTTCTCAATGCCATACTCAGAAGCATCTATTTCAATATGTGTGGGCAGCTTTGCCTTGTTCATTTTGGATGTAATGGCAGCACAGATCACGGTCGGGCTGTGCCTGTTGCCCACATCATTCTGAATGATCAGTACCGGGCGGATTCCTCCCTGTTCACTCCCTACCACAGGGCGCAGATCCGCATAAAAAATGTCCCCTCTTTTAATAACCACACAATTCACACTCCGATTTTTGATTTAACCGGCTCTCGCCCGTTCTACAAAGTAGTATCTCCAGTTTTTTCTCGTGTATACATGCGTGGTATATTGATATCAATCAAAAAAGGTAAGCTCTCCGCATTCCTTTCCATCTTTTATATAAACTCTCGGCACGCGCTTTGCCACATCGCAGACAAATTCATAGGAAAATCGTCCCGATAAGTCTCCCAGTGTCTCCACACTGATAAATTCCTCTCCGTCTCTACCCATCAGGGTTACCTCATCCCCTGCTTTGACTCCCGGAATATCCGTGACATCCACCATGAACTGATCCATGCAGACGCGGCCGCAGATCGGTGCCTTCTGTCCGTGAATGAGCACCCACCCCTTGTTTGACAAAAGTCTGGGGTATCCGTCTGCATATCCTACCGGAATGGTAGCAAGCCTTGTGTATCGGTCCGTCACATAAGTGCCGCCATAGCTGACTGCGATATCTCTTTCCACTCCTTTTACATAGGAGACATGGCTCTTTAATTCCATGGCAGGCTGCAGACGGACTATATCCCGCTCCACCTCCTCTGACGGATATATGCCATAAATTGTGATTCCGGCACGCACCACATTTAAGTTTGCCTCCGGAATGCGAATGATTCCGGCACTGTTGGAGCAGTGGCGGATGGGAATATGGATGCCGTTCTCCTCCAGCATGGATGCAAAGCGAAGGTAACGGTCGAGCTGTACCATGGCAGGTGCTCTGTCGTATTCATCTGCCCTGGCAAAATGGGTAAAAAGCCCTTCGATCTCCAGGTTCTCCAGATTTGAGATATCCCGGATCTCCCCGATATTATCCGGCACATCCGCATATCCGATCCTGGTCATTCCGGTATCCACTGCCAGATGGATATGTACGGTTTTTCCAAGCTTTTTTCCAGCTTCCGCAAATTTGGCAGCAAGACGATAGTCACAGACTGCAATACGGATATCCTCCTTTGCAAGGGCTTCCAGATGCTCCTCAAATACAAGACCGATGATCAGGATCGGTTTCCTGATCCCGGCTTTTCGAAGCTGCAGGGCTTCCTCCGCGGTGGCCGCTGCAAAGCCCCAGATATAATCATAATCTTCAATCAGATGGGCCACTGCCACAGCACCATGACCGTATGCATCCGCTTTGATCACAGCGATGATCTGCGTGCCCTCTTTTATATTTTTTTTCATTTCCTCGAAATTGTGTTCAATGGCATCCAGCGAAATGACAGCCTTAACCCTGCTGTATTTTTCCATAAAATCATCCTCCCGTATTTCCATTTCCAACTTTAGTCCATATGATTCAGCACCATGGGCAAAGCCCCGATCACATCGGTTGCCGTCATCCCGAGCTGCCCGTTTTTGTCTGCATAAAGGTCTGCGCACCTTCCATGAAGAAACACGCCAAGTGCTGCTTTTTTTCCGTTGTCCGGCGGATCCTGTACAGCCAGATACCTGCAGAATACAGCTGCCAGAATGCCGGAAAGCACGTCTCCGCTTCCCGCTGTGGCAAGCCCTGCATTGCCGGAGTTATTCAGATACAGCCTTCCCTTTGCATCTGCGACTACTGTGCAGGCGTCCTTCAGCACACAGACAGTATGGGTCTCCCTGGCAAAATCCAAAGCAGTCTGCACCATGTTTTTCTTAATCTCGCTTACCGGCTTTTCGCATAACCGGCTCATCTCTCCCAGATGTGGCGTTACCACCACATTTTCATTTAACAACCCCCGCCATTTCGGATATTTTGCCAGAAGGTTCAGACCATCTGCATCCAGAATGACCGGTTTCCCCGCTTCTTTTGCACAGGACAGAAAATAATAGGCCCTTTCCCGGCTCTGCGGGGAAGTTCCAAGTCCCGGACCAATAACAAGAACATCGCACCAGTCCAGATTTTTTCTGTTTTCCTCGTCGTCAAATGCACAGGTAACCATTGCCTCCGGAAGCATGGTCAAAAGGGGCTGGCGGTTCTCCTCCACAGTCTGAATCTTGACCATGCCTGCGCCGGCTCTAAGAGCTGCATATGCGCTAAGATAGGAAGCGCCGCACATTGTACTGCTGCCGGTCACGAAAAGAACTTTCCCGAAGGTTCCTTTGTTTCCGTACGGAACCCGTCCGGGCAGAAGATTTAAATCTTTTGTTTCCACGTACTGTGCCTCTGCGGGTACCTCCACGGATTCATAGATGCCGATATCCGCCACAACGGTTTTTCCCGCGTACATCCGTCCCGGGAAAAAGAGCAGTCCTCTCTTCAGAAATGCGAAGGTCACGGTCAGGTCTGCCCCAAAGGCACAACCCAGTACCTCTCCCGTGTCTCCGTTGATACCGGAGGGAATATCCACCGCCACTTTTCTGGCATGAGCTTTGTTCATCTCATGGATGGTTTCGCCGTATCTGCCCTCAATGGGCCTGGAAAGCCCAACGCCAAAGATGGCATCTACTATAGTAGTATATTCATCCCAGTCCGGGTTATTCGTAAAAGGAACATGGTAGTTTCCGGCAATTTCCCACTGTGCCTTCGTTTCCTTTGTCATGCTCTCTGTTTTTCCGGCCAGAAAAATCTCACAGCGGTATCCCTTCAGAAACAAAATCCTTGCTGCTGCAATGCCGTCCCCGCCATTGTTTCCGCTGCCGCAGACCACCAGGATACGTTCCTCTGATTTCAGGAATTTTTCCATCTCTTCCACAACCTTTAAAGACGCCCGCTCCATCAGGACAAGAGACGGAACTCCCATATTTTCTATCGTATTGGTATCCAGTGCCTTCATTTCCCTGCAGGTTACGATTGGTTTCATAATATCACCTTTTTTCTGCAAACAGGGCCGCCGCATAAGTCTCCATGTAAAACCCAAGACTCGCGGCAGCCCCTTTTCGCTTTTATTTGTCAATATGCTCTTTTCGATATTGGCTCAGATTATAGGACAACGTCATCAGGCTTTCGGAAAGATGAACGTTTTCCACGATCACATCTTCCGGCGCGTCAAGATCGATGTGTGCGAAATTCCAGATTGCCTTGATTCCATTATCAATGAGGATATCAGCCATATCCTTTGCCTTATTTTTCGGAAGAGTCAGGATGGCAATCTCCACCTGGTGCTCTTTCAGAAACAGCGGCAGCTCGCTGATCATCTGAATCTCGATGCCGCGCACGGCGATTCCCTCCAGGACAGGGTTCACATCAAAAATTCCCACCAGACGGAAGCCTCTTTTTTCAAAATCCACATAATTTGCAAGTGCCTGTCCCAGATTACCTGCACCAAGAATGATCATCGGATGCGTAGTATCCAGTCCCAGTATTTTACCAATCTCTGTATAAAGATATTTCACATTATAACCATAGCCCTGCTGCCCAAAACCACCAAAATTATTCAAATCCTGTCGGATCTGGGATGCAGTGACGTGCATTTTCTTACTCAGGTCATTGGAAGAAATGCGCTCCACATTGTCCTCCATCAGTTCACCAAGATAGCGATAATAACGAGGCAGTCTTTTTATCACCGCCTTCGAAATCTCCTTTGCGTCCACAATAGTCCCTCCTTACGATACTAGGTCAATTATAACGAAGCGACATTTTCTTGTCAATTAAAGTTGTGCTGAATCACCAAATTTTCGCAATTTTTTTCCAATTTTGTCATTTCTTATTTGAAAAAAGCATGAATTTAGTATAATATGAAAAGTAACTGTGTTTTACAGCTATCTGCCATGGCAGACCGGCCATGGTAAAATTGGAGGTTTTATTATGATCTTATCATGTCAGAGCATCTGCAAATCATTTGGAGAAAAGGTAATTCTCCGGGATGCTTCTTTTCACATAGAGGAACGGGAAAAGGCTGCCCTGATCGGCAATAACGGAGCAGGAAAAACCACGCTGCTTCGTATCATCATGCATGAGATATCCGCCGATTCCGGTACTGTCGTCCTGTCCAAAGACAAAAATATCGGATATCTGGCACAGTATCAGGATATCCACGGGCATCACACCATATATGAAGAGCTGATGACTACCAAGCAGTATATTCTGGATATGGAGAAACGCATCCGCTCCCTGGAGCATGAAATGAAGGATGCCTCCGGGGAAAAGCTGGAGGAACTGATGAATACATACACCCGTCTCACGCATCAGTTTGAGCTGGAAAACGGCTATGCCTACAAAAGTGAGATTACCGGTGTGCTGAAGGGTCTTGGATTTGGCGAGGAGGATTTTGACAAGCAGATCGAGACGCTTTCCGGCGGTCAGAAGACCCGTGTGGCACTGGGCAAGCTTCTGATCTCCAAACCGGATATCCTGCTTCTGGATGAGCCTACCAACCATCTGGATATGGAGAGTATTTCCTGGCTGGAAACTTATCTTCTGAATTATCCGGGTGCTGTTTTTATCGTATCTCATGACCGGTATTTTCTGGATAAAGTTGTGACCAAAATCGTAGAGATCGAGGCCGGTGAAATGCGGATGTACAGCGGAAATTATTCTGCCTACGCGCTGAAAAAGGCCCAGCTTCGTGATGCCCAGTACAAGGCCTATCTGAACCAGCAGAGAGAGATCAAACATCAGGAGGCAGTCATCACAAAGCTTCGCTCCTTTAACCGTGAGAAGTCCATCAAACGTGCGGAAAGCCGTGAAAAGCTTCTGAACAAAATGGAGAGACTGGAGAAACCGGTGGAGGTGCAGAATCAGATGCGCATTTCCCTGGAGCCACGCTATATCAGCGGAAATGACGTCCTCAGTGTGGAAAATCTTTCCAAATCCTTCCCGGGACAGACACTGTTTACAGACATTTCTTTTGAGATCAAACGCGGGGAACGGATTGCCCTGATTGGAAATAACGGAACAGGAAAAACGACTATCCTGAAGATCCTGAATGGAATCGTGGATGCAGATGCAGGAAAATTCACTCTCGGCTCCAAGGTACAGATTGGTTATTACGATCAGGAGCATCACGTACTTCACATGGAAAAGACGATTTTCCAGGAAATTTCCGATACCTATCCTACCCTTACGGAAACGGAGATCCGTAATATGCTGGCTGCTTTTCTGTTTACCGGAGACGATGTTTTCAAGCAGATTTCCGCCCTTTCCGGTGGGGAACGCGGACGTGTTTCCCTGGCAAAGCTGATGCTCTCGGAGGCAAACTTTCTGATTCTCGATGAGCCTACCAACCATCTGGATATTGCATCCAAGGAAATTCTGGAGGAGGCTTTAAACAGCTATACGGGAACGGTTCTTTATGTTTCTCACGACCGTTATTTTATCAATCAGACGGCCACCAGGATTCTGGATCTGACCAATCAGACCATTGTGAATTATATCGGGGATTACGACTATTATCTGGAAAAGCGGGATGAAATGACCGAAAAATATGCCCCTGCTCCTGAAGCGGCAGCAGAGACAAAGCAGGTTTCCGATAACAAGCTTTCCTGGCAGCAGCAGAAAGAAGAACAGGCTTTGAAACGGAAACGGGAAAATGAGCTGAAAAAGGTGGAGGCACGCATCGAAGTGCTGGAGGCACGTGACAGGGAAATCGATGAGACCATGGTGCTTCCGGATGTGTGCACCAATGTGGCGGAATGTACGAAGCTCAGCCGTGAGAAGGC
>JALERH010000191.1 GCA_022764275.1 Blautia sp.
CTTTTTTGCAATCGGTGCAGGAATTGGAGGAAATCTTTCTGTCAGATTCGGAATTCATATGATCTGGATATCCTGTGGGCTTCTGCTGATCAGTTTTCTGTTGATGTCTCTTGAAAAATTGAAGTAGAATGCCGCAAACAGGCTATTGAAATGACTGTAAAATAGTGATAGAATTTCTTTGTAATTGAATAAAAGAATATTAAGTGAACAGTTCCTTATTCGGAACTGCCAGAGGAAATCAGGTGAAAGTCCTGAGCGGTTGCGGCCACTGTGAACAGGGAGTTTATTTTCAGTTATTCCATTGCAGAGATCTGTGAGAAGGAGAAAATAAGTAAAGATCTGTGAGTCAGGAAGCCTGCTTAATAGGATGGAATGAGGAGCTTCCGTGTAAAGTAACTTTTTCAAAATTCCATTTTCCCGGACAAATGTCTGAATATCTGGATTTTTTGTAATTGCTTGATTCTATGCCTGCTCTTGGAGCAGGCATATTTTATAAGGGAATATTTCGGATTAAGAAAAGTATTCTTATAAAACAGAATTAAGAGAAAGCAATCCATATTTTTGATATACAGGGGATGGAAATCGTGTGAAGCCTCAGTTTTCGGTTACAAATTTTAACGAAAAGCGAGGAAAAAAGAAATGAAAAACAAAAATGTATCAAAGAAAATCCTGACCATTTTTATGGCAGCAGCAATGTCCGTAAGCGTAAGCTCTGTGGGATTTGCGGCAGAATATCCTCTTACGATTACCACCTATGATTACGAGGGGAATGAAGTAGAGACGACTTATGAAAAGGCACCGGAGAAGGTTCTTGCCGTATATCAGGGTTCCATTGAGACCATGCTGGCCCTGGGACTTGAAGATCGTCTTGCTGCCACCGCAGGCCTTGACAATGAGGTTGGGGACGAAATGAAAACTGCTTTTTCCGAAACAAATTATCTGGATGAGTTTACCCCGTCTCTGGAGACCGTTACCATGCTGGAACCGGATATGATTCTTTCCTGGGGCTCTATTTTTGCAGATGACAGACTCGGTAATGTGACAAACTGGATCGAGAAAGGCTGCAATACATACATCAACACCAATACGCGTAAAGGCGGCAGCAGAACTCTGGAAAATGAGTGTACCGATATTCTGAATCTTGGTATGATCTTTGATGTACAGGACAAAGCAGAGGCAATCGTAAATAACATTCAGGATGTGGTAAGTAAAACAAAAGAAGCAGCCGGGAATATGGAAGAAAAACCATCTGTACTGATCCTTGAGCCATATGGAGAGGACATCAGCAATTATGGAGAGAAAAGTCTTGGCGGTGATATGGTGACACAGCTTGGCGCAGAGCTTGCAAATCCGGATGCTTCTTCCGTAGGAAAAGAGGATATTATCGCAGCAAACCCGGATGTGATCTTTGTGGTCTATATGCCATATGCAGGGGATGATCCGGAAACTGTGAAGGAAAGCCAGCTGAGTGCGATCACAGAGGATGAAGCATTACAGAGTCTTAATGCTGTAAAAAACGGACGCGTTTACCCGATCATGCTCAGTGAAATGTATGCAAGTGCAACACGTACACAGGACGGAATTGAGACATTTGCAAAAGGGCTGTATCCGGATATCGAACTTAATTAACCGAGGTGTTACAGTTGAAAAAAACATCTGCTGACAGAAAAAACAGTATCCTGCGCACATCTCTTTTTGCAGCTGTGCTTGTGGGGATGCTGATATTTCTTGTATTTTCCATATTGGCTGCAGTTACTTTTGGAAATGCAGATTTATCTTTGAAAGATGTATACAGTGTAATTGCATATAAATTATTTCATATAAACTCCCTCTCCGCATATGGAGAGGGAGCTGTCCATGACGTCGTCTGGCTGATCCGCCTGCCGAGAGTACTGCTGGCGCTTGGTGTCGGGATGGCTCTTTCCGTGTGCGGTGTCGTCATGCAGGCAATTGTTCAGAATCCACTGGCGGATCCGTATGTTCTTGGTGTTTCTTCCGGAGCCTCTCTGGGAGCGACATTGGCCATTATGGCAGGAATCGGCAGCTTTTTTGGCGGAAATTCTGTCGGAGTGATGGCTTTCATCGGAGCCCTGATCACTTCTTTTGCCGTTTTAGCAGTAGCAAATATGGGGGGAAAAGCAAACTCCGGGAAGCTGATCCTCGCCGGTATGGCAATCAGTTCCGTCTGTTCTGCTTTTTCCAATTTTGTAATCTATATTACCAATGATAAAAACGCATCGGCGGAAATCGTGCGCTGGACTATGGGAAGTCTTGGCGGGGCAAGCTGGGAGCGTGTCAGGATCATGCTTCCTCTGACCATAGTCTGTGCTCTGGTTTTCTGGTCCCAATACAGGAATCTGAATCTGATGCTGCTGGGAGATGATGTATCCATCACTCTCGGTACGGATCTGCACAGAATCCGGACAGTCTATCTGATCCTGGCATCTGTACTTGTCGGTTTTGCCGTGTATTCTTCGGGTATGATCGGTTTTGTAGGTCTGGTGATCCCTCATATTATCCGAATCCTTTTTGGGACGGATCACAGAAGACTGCTTCCCCTCAGTGCATTACTGGGAGCTTCTTTTTTGATCTGGTGTGATGTTCTGTGTCGGATCATTCTGAAAAATTCCGAGATGCCCATTGGTGTGTTGGTTTCCATTATTGGTGCTCCGTGTTTTATTTATCTGCTGGTGAAGAAATCCTACGGATTCGGAGGTGCAAAATAGAAGATGAAAATTTGTACAGAAGATATCCGGGTATCGTTTCAGGCACATGAAATTCTGAAAGGGATTTCCATGGATGCCGCGGACAAGGAATTTGTGGGAATCATCGGTCCAAATGGAAGCGGAAAATCAACCTTACTGAAGTGTATTTACCGCATCCTCAGGCCGGACAACGGGGCTGTCTATCTGAACGGGGAAGAACTTCACAGTATGAGTGTGAAAAGCTCTGCCAAAAAGATGGCTGTTGTGGCGCAGCATAACTATTATAATTTTGATTTCAGTGTGCGGGAAGTTGTCCTCATGGGCCGTTCGCCTCATAAAAAAGCGTTGGAAAGAGATAATGCAAGGGATTATAAAATTGTGGAAGAAGCTCTTCGCACCGTACAGATGGAAGAGTTTGGTGATCGTGTTTTTTCTACACTTTCAGGCGGAGAGCAGCAACGCGTCATTCTGGCACGTGCCCTGGCACAGCAGACACCTGCACTGATTCTTGATGAACCAACAAACCATCTGGATATTACTCATCAGCTTCTATTGATGGAGCTTGTGAAAAATCTGGATGTGACAGTGATTTCCGCTATCCATGATTTAAATATCGCAGCGGCTTACTGTGACAGAATCTACGTATTGAAAGACGGGAAAATGGAAGGATGCGGGACGCCGAAGGAAGTGCTGACTCCCGAAATGATTCGCAGGATTTACAAGGTAGATGCGGAGATCACATATGACAGCAAAGGAAAAATGCATATCCTGTATGTATAGAAAAGGGAAATATGATGAAAGAGAAGATTGGGATTCTGACGTGCATGCGCTCGAATGATGTCTGCACAAGAGCAGGCTGCCTGAAAGCGTTCAACCAAAGGACGGATTATTTCAGGGATTATCCTCAGGATACAGAACTTGCGGTACTTATGACATGTAACGGCTGTAAGAAGTACCGCCCGGAAGAACCGGAACAGGACGAAGGGATTCTGGAAAAACTGGACAGGCTTGCACAGGAGCATGTAACGGTCATTCATGTGGGAGTATGCCGTCTCCTGAAAAATAAGAAAGAATGTGAAAGAATCACAAAAATATGCCGGATGCTGGAAGAACGAGGTATCCGGGTCGTTCGGGGAACTCACAGGGAATGAGATTCTGAAGAGGGAATCAGGTGAGAGTCCTGAGCGAACTGGTCACTGTATGCAGGGAGCAAACTTCGATAACCATTGCATGACCCATAAGATGTGAGAAGGTGAAGTGAGTGTTGATCTGTAAGTCAGGAAACCTGCCT
>JALERH010000041.1 GCA_022764275.1 Blautia sp.
AAAAGCGTGGTAAAAGAAAATCATCACCGTTTCGGTGTGATGTGGGAATGCCCGGATCTTTTCAAACTGGATGGAAAGGATGTTATCATCTGCAGCCCCATGGATATGCTGCCGGAAGGGTTTGAGTATCATAACGGAAACGGAACCCTTTGCCTGATCGGAACCTTTGATGAAGAATCAGGAACTTTTCAGGAAGAGCATCATCAGACCGTAGATTACGGAATTGATTTTTATGCGCCCCAGACGATTCGTACTCCGGATGGACGTACCGTCCTGCTTGGATGGATGCAGAACTGGGATACAGCACGCCTGCAGCTTCCCGATACGGCCTGGTTCGGACAGATGACAGTGCCAAGAGAGCTTTCCATCCGTAACGGACGGCTTTACGAAAATCCTGTCCGCGAACTGGAAGCGCTTCGCAGAAACCGCACAGAGTATCAGGGGATACTTGTGGAAGACGGAGTGATCCGTCTGGATGGAATCTGCGGAAGAAGGGTGGATTTGGAACTGGAACTGGCTCCGGCAGACGAGCAGAAGGGGTATGAGAAATTTGCTGTTCGTTTTGCGCAGGATGATGTTTTTCATACTGCCGTAAGCTTCCGGCCTCATGAATCCATTCTGAAAATAGACAGGAAGTTTTCCGGCTCCAGAAGAGCTGCAATTCATCAGAGAAGAAGCCTGGTCCGTTCTGAAAATGGAAAACTTAAAATGCGTCTGATTCTGGATCGTTTCAGTGCCGAGGTCTTTGTCAATGACGGAGAGCAGGTGATGACGATTACCATGTATACGGATCAGTCTGCAGACAGGATTTCTTTCTTTGCGGATGGAGCTGTGAAAATGAATGTGGTGAAGTATGATCTGATTACGGACGAAAAAGAGAAATAGGCGGAAAGCAGCCTGATATTTTATCCGCATCTCAGCGGAGACAAAACAATCTATTCGGATCCGGATAGCATTACAGGGAATTCCGGGGGTGGAAAAAAATCTGATTCCATCCCCGGTTTTTGCTGTTAAAGGTAACACTTTCACGATCAATATCAACATTCTTTCATTCTGTATTGTAATGGTGGAAGCCCTGTAAGTTCGCGGAATGTTTTTGTAAAATAACTTAAATCTGAGAATCCACATTGCTCAGCAATGGTTGAGACGGAGTATTCTGTCGTGGTCAACAGTTTTGCTGCCTGTTCGATGCGATATTGCCGGACATACTGGATAGGAGTCATGTCTATGGTTTTCCGGAAGCATCTGAGGCATTCACTTTCACTGATTGATGCGCTTCTGGCAATCAGACCGATATTTATCGGGTCAGAATAATGACTGTGGATGTACTGCAGCATGATTTTGATTCGCTGTCGGTTATGTAATGATCTTGTATTGGGAGAAGCCACGCTGTTTGAAGTATTTTGCTGAATCAGCAGCATAAAATCCGATAAATAATTTCGAACCTTTACTTCATAACCAAATGGTGTATGTACACAGGAATTCCATGTCTGTTCCAGAAGATCAAGGGCTTCTTTTTGCCACGGAACTTCTGATTTCAGATAGATTCCTTCTAAAGAAAGGTCTTTGATCAATGGAAAAATATAGTTCTGGTAAAATACGCTCTCAAGATTTCCGCCAACTAAATTGGGATGGAATACCATGGAGTGAAACCGGCAGGATGACTGATTATGGTCCCAGCATCCATGGAGGATTTCTGAGTTAATGAAAAAACCATCGCCTGCATGAATTTCGTATTTTTGATTTCCAAAAGCTACGATGCAGGAACCTTCTGAAACGATAACGGCTTCCAGTTCTTCGTGCCAATGCCAGGGGACAGACTCTTTGCTCCAATCATCATGATAACAGGCTATTGGGAAAAAGGGCGTTCCGTGCTGTGCCAGTTCTTTCTGGGTATCATCTACAATGCAATTACAGAGTGAGAAGGACATACAAAACTCCTTTTGACGATTTTATTATAAAATGTGACTGATTTATGATAACACACTAATAAATATGATGATAAAATCATAACAAAAAAACAGGAGGAAAACAAGATGGT
>JALERH010000183.1 GCA_022764275.1 Blautia sp.
GGTATCGGGATTTTCCCCAACCCGGCAAGTATCGGATGTATGGCAATGATTCTTAAGCTTCTGGTTCTGCTCCCCCTGATGTATGCCATGATCAGATGGAAAAAAGCGCAGACAGATGGACGCCTGACTTTACGTCAAACCATCACTGTCCTGATACTTCCAGCGTTTTCCCTGCTCTTTCTTTACTCACTGCTGGAAATGTGCGATGTTTACATTCAGCTTCACGGACTCTGGCTGGTCGTTGGCAATATTACGGCCCTGCTTTTATTGAATATATATTTTCTGTATTTATTCCGTTACTTTTTCCGGGCCAGCAAGCTGGAACAGGAAATGAAGCTCACACAGGTTCAGAACGAACTGCAGTATCGCCACTACGAGGAACTGGAACAGAAATACCGGGAATCCCGTAAAGTCCTCCATGATATGAAAAATCATCTTCAGGCTGTGGAACAGCTTTATGAAGGTGAAAACAAAGAAGCCGGCGATAATTATGTACGCAATCTCTACCATATGATCAATATTCTGGGCGAAAAATATTACAGTTCCAACCGGATGCTGAATATTATCCTGAACGAAAAGCTTTCTCAGGCTCAGAAACTTGGGATTAAAGTATCGGCTGAAGTGGGAGATGCAGATTTATCAGATATTCAGGATATCGATATCACCACCATTTTCGCCAACCTTCTGGACAATGCTCTCGAAGCAGCCGTATCTGCCGCAGACCCGTGGATGGAATTAAACATTGATATCGTCCAGGATTTTCGGGTAATTCGGATACGCAATTCAAGAGGAGTAAAACCTGATTCTCCTGCCCAGGATTCCAATGAGCTGCCCCTGCATACTTCCTTGGGCCATATGGGGCTTGGCCTTGATAATGTACGCCAGACTCTCGAAAAATATCACGGAAGTCTGGAACAAACAGAAACGGAAAAAGAATATTGTATCAATATTATGATACCAGGAAAGGAGTAGGCTATGTTATCTTCTATCTTTTCATTTCTCATTTGCGTGGGAATTACCGCCGCAGGCGCCATCTGGTTTTTCCGCCGAAGGGACGGTACCTTTGCCACCTTTCTCACGGGGGCGCTGTGCTTTCTCATTTCCCAGCCCCTGCTCAGGATTCCACTGATTCGTCTGCTGGGGCAAAAAAGTGACTGGTTTACCCTGCTGCCCTATACACACATCGTACTTTACTATCTGATCATGGGCTTTACAGCCGGAGTTTTTGAGGAAACAGCACGCTTTGTCGGATTGAAAATTTTTCGGAGAGGGCGCACTTCCTGGATGAACGGAATCGCTTATGGTCTGGGGCACGGAGGGATTGAAGCCACATGGCTCTTTGTAATGCAGGTTCTTCCACTAATCCGTCAGGGCCAGACAGGAATCAACCTGGCAATCGGTGCCTGGGAACGTATTTTTACCATTCTGGTACAGATTGGCTTAAGTTTTCTCGTCCTCTACGGAATCAAAACACACAGGATGCGCTGGCTGATTATCGCCATTGCCCTGCACACTCTCGTGGATTTTCTGATCATCATCGGAAATGTCTGGATTGTAGAAGGGCTCATTACAGTAGAAGGCATCTTGTCCTTAATTTTTGTAATTAAAAGTAAAAAGAAATTTGATATGGGAGGTATTTCATTATGAAAAAAACAGGAAAAATTGTATCTGTATTATCTACTTTACTCACCACAGCCGTACTTCTTGCAGCAATCGCGCTTTTTTCCGGATGTGGAAACAGCAATAAGCTGGCAGACAGCTTTGATGAAGAAACCGTAAAGAAACAGGCTCAGGACGACATCACTCTGGCAGAATCCGATAATTTTGACGGATGGTTTGCCCGCTTTTCCCCGGATGTCCAGTCTGCAGTTACAGAGGATGCCTATACATCCTACCTGGATACCCTGAAGGACAAAGGGGCTTTCCAGGAATTCGGAAAAACAGCAGTCATCGGCCAGGAGCAGAATGGAATAAATTATGCAGTGGCAATCGTAATCAGTAAGCATGAAAATGGAGATATCAAATACACTATTGCTTATGATGAAGACATGAATCTCGTCCAGTTTACCATTTAATCCTGTATTTTCACAATACACATTTCGTTTACTCGCAAAGCTAACGGTGCTGTCTTTTTACCAGGCACATTTTTATTATTGTCAGAAATGTGCCTGATAAAAACAGCATTCCGCCTGATGTCACGATTTTCTGTACAGAAAAATACTCTGTACCTGAAAGGATACAGGACAGTTCCCATATGGGAGGCAATATCCAGAAAATCGGTTTCATTACCGGAAAACCTTCTGTGATTGCTCCTTTTGCCAGAGACAAAATTGCCAGCAAAAGGACAAAAACAACTGCGGTTTTCCGGTTTTTTATGATTTCCGGATGAGAAAGCTCTCCTAATGCGCTTCCTGCAAAGGCACACAGAAACAGCAGCACAAATCCTCCCAATATATCGGAAGCACGTATGGGACGATCAAAAAACTGTTTACTGTTAACAAAATTCTGAACCACTGGAACCATAATGGCCAAAAAGCCTGCCGCTGCACTCAGAACCAGCTGAAACAATACATGGCTAAGGTGATATTTCCCGAAACTCTGCACACGGAGTATCAAAATCTGTTCAGATACCATATCTTCCTGATCACAGGTCGTCACACCAACCCACACCATGACCAGAAAAACAAACATTCCCGATACGGAAAGACAATCGATAAAATCTGCCGGTTTCACAGAATAAAGCCCATAAAGCGCAATCAGAAGAGCAACAAGGGGCATCACATATTTATTTTTCTTCCAATACTGTTGAAGATGATATTTTACCAGTCCACTCATCTTCCGCATCTGTCATCCTCCCCTTTCATCTCAGCTGCCTCATCTTCCCCTGTCATTCTCCGCAATGTCCAGCCTGCCTGAAGCATTTCCAGAATCATCTGATTACACAATTTCTCAGGTACAATCGCTTTGCAAGTGTTTCTGTCAGTTTGCATGTAAGTCTTATATCTTTCCGGAAGCCCAGTCGCTCCGGTGTCTTCAAACCATAAACAAAAGTTATGTATACCGTGGTGTTCCGTGGCAGGACCTTCTGTGATATAGTTTTCCGCCATGTCAACACGATAAAGCTTTCCCTCATCTATGCAGTATTGTGTATCGTAAATCTGGTCGATTAAATACTGCTCATGACACGCCATGATAATCGTCACGTTTTCCTTTTGCAATTCTTTCATTTTACGGATAAAAACTTTTTGCGAGTCAATATCCTGGCCGGATAAAGGTTCATCAAGCAGAAGCACATCAGGCTTTGTTACCAAAGCCTGAATCACCCCAACCTTTTGCAGGGATCCTTTCGACAGATAACGCAGTTGCGTATGCAGCATGTCCTTTAGAAAAAAAATCATCACATAAACTTTCAATTCTATCCTTTGCCATTCCGGGTGATATTCCGTCAATTTCACATATCCGCTGTAAATACTGCCCAACCGTAAATTTCATCTTAGGGAATCTCTCCGGAACATAATGAAACAGTAGCTTACGGCTGTACGAAACGCTTCCTTCCGAAGGGCATACGACTCCCGCAATTATTTTCAGTAAAGTGCTTTTCCCGCGCCCATTATTTCCCGTTATGGCAATCGACTGATTTTCTTCTACTGATAAGTCGATTTTGTCTAATATCAGCTTTTTATCATAGCTTTTTGAAATACCGTTTAACTTTATTATGGATTCTTTCATGGTTTCTCCTGTAACAATATTGGGAATTCTATTCCCAAATCCCCTTCCAAACATATTTCCAACATCTGTAATAATATTTTTCTTTCTAAAAACTTATTTTATAAAGGGTCAATCACAAATTCTGTGAGATGACTATCCCGGGCATTGACGGAGAATCGTTTCAAAGCCGGCGGATGGGTTAAATCATATATCGTGGTAAGGAAAACTCCACAAAATAACTTGTGGTTTGGGTATATAAGACACACAATTCTCTCTCAGGCCCAATATCCCTGAAATTCCAATGGAAATATGTACGTTTTTCTTTAAATTTTCTCTATGCTAAAAATAAGCACTCTCCAGACCCAGAATTTTGCATTTTCCTGGGTCTGGGAAGAAATTTTGTCTGCTATAAGTACAAAAGACATCTTAAAATGCTCTGTTTTACCGTAAAATCCATGATTTTTTCTCCTGGAAGGTATATTTTTCTCTATATGTCCAAAAGTTTCTGAACAACAACTGTTCCCTTGTTCTTCGCCGTTGGGATGATTATCCCGGGCTTTGCCTGAGGTTCATGTCAAGGCTGGCGGACGGTTTAGAATACCTGTATCATGATAAGGTCAATCTCACGAAAAAATGATTGACCCTAATCCCCATACCCCTCACGGGGTATGACGTTATGCCTAATCGCTTTCATTGATCGCATAATTATTTCAATCCACATACCCCTCGCGGGGTACGACTCAAGCAGATCAAATTGCTTCGTCTTCTGCTCCTATTTCAATCCACATACCCCTCGCGGGGTACGACGCCATGCAGAGTCATGGTGCCGCACCGCTTGGTATTTCAATCCACATACCCCTCGCGGGGTACGACATGGTAAAGCGAGATGAGGCATGGAAACGGATAATATTTCAATCCACATACCCCTCGCGGGGTACGACTATATTACAAAATTTTGATGATTGTTTTTGACAATTTCAATCCACATACCCCTCGCGGGGTACGACGGCGTTACCCTTAGTTTTGACCCGGATATATTCCATTTCAATCCACATACCCCTCGCGGGGTACGACGATGAAGAACCGGTTTACAAGGCGCTTTATGAAATTTCAATCCACATACCCCTCGCGGGGTACGACTTTCTCCCTTTCTCTGTAAGACGTCAGTGATTGAGATTTCAATCCACATACCCCTCGCGGGGTACGACGACGAGAAAACTCAGAGAGAAAAAGTTGATTATAATTTCAATCCACATACCCCTCGCGGGGTACGACCACAAATCCATAATCAATTACCTCATCCCCACATATTTCAATCCACATACCCCTCGCGGGGTACGACAGCTTCGAGGTTGAATTTTGGAGCGCTATTGAAAAATTTCAATCCACATACCCCT
>JALERH010000198.1 GCA_022764275.1 Blautia sp.
AAGACCGGTACGTCCGCAGTTTAATCCCGGCAGTTTGCAGACAGCTGTTCCCAGAACGCCCGGGAAAGTCTTGTCTTTTCCTGCAATCACCTGTGCCAGGGTTCTGCCCTCCAGGTTTGCGGAAGAGCCCATCGGTGCCCATTTTGCTTCCCCTGTGATGCGGTTTGTCACCATCGCGCAGTCTCCTGCAGCGTAGATATCCGGCAGATTTGTCTTCATCTGTTTGTCCACTTTAATGGTGCCTTTGAACATCTCAATTCCACTGTCTGCCAGGAAATCTGTATTTGGACGAATACCGGCTGCAGATACCAGTAACGTACACGGCAGCATGCCTGCACTTGTTTTCACGCCCGTTACGGTGTCCTCGCCCAGAACTTCCTCTGCCTTCGTTCCGGTGATCACACGGATACCCACTTTCATCAGATGCTTTTTCACATAGTTTGCCATTTCCGGATCCAGAATTCCCGGCATTACCTGCGCTGCAAAGTCAATAACGGTAACGGAAACGCCCTGCGCCTTCAGGTTTTCCGCAACCTCCAGACCAATAAATCCGGCACCGATGACAACAGCTTTCTTTACTCCGTTCTCCTCTATGTAAGAACGCATACCTGCAGCATCATCCGGAGTACGCATTTTGAACACGCCTTTTTTGTCAATTCCGGCTACAGGCGGCACGGCTGCGGATGCTCCGGTGGCGATCACCAGTTTATCGTATGCATAAACCTCGGTTACGCCGCTCTCCAGATTTTTTGCCTGGACTTCTTTTTTCTGCGTATCAAGGGCGATTGCTTCTCTTTCTGTATAAACGGTCACGCCGGTCAGTGCCGCAAATTTTGCCGGAGTATTTACAACCAGCTCTGCCCTTTCCTCAATAAGTCCGCCTACATAGTAAGGCAGTCCGCATCCTGCATAGGAAATTTCCCTGTCCTTTGTAATCAGGATTACTTCTGCACTTCTGTCTTCTCTTTTAAATTTTGCCGCTGTCTTTGTTCCGGCTGCGACGCCGCCGATCACCAATACCTTCATTTTCGTTCCTCCGTAGATTTATCTCTGCTTTTCTTCAGCATCTGGTATATCTTCTGGTAATCTTCGTGAAAAATGCTGCCTTCTCTCCAGATGAAAGTAAAATCATGGGTGATATTCATGTCATCCATTTTTATCTCACACAATCTGCCTTCCTCCAATTCCCTCTTCACAGCCATCCGATACAGAAACGTGATTCCGCATCCATACTCCACCAGCTGTTTGATAAGCCCGATGCTCCCAGCCTCTACCAGGGCAGAAAAGTCTGTCACTTCCAGGCTTTTCATCTCCAGATAACGTTCCAGAATGTTACGCGTACCCGAACCTGCCTCTCTTGTAACAAGGCGCCTTCCCAGAAGTTCATCGATGGTGTGGCGTCCCCGTGACAATGGATCATCTGCGGCGCATACCGCAATATAGGGCTCTGTGGCATAGAGCTGATGGTGGTAGATATCTCTCGGAAAATTCCCCTCCACCAGTGCAAAATCGATCTTGCCTTCCTCCAGCTCCTTTAAAAGTTCCCGCGTATTTCCCACAGACAGAAGCATGGAATAAGTTTCATTTTCGTTCAGATATCTTGCCATACTCTTCGCCGCTTCAAACTCCGCGATCGTCAGTGTCAGGCCAATTTTCAGTTCGCGCTTTTTCCTGGTACTCTCCTGCATTTTTTCTCTGAGGAGCAGGATATCATGAGACATGGTGGCCGCGGAGTTTTTCAGCATCTCTCCTGCGGGTGTGAGGCTCATCTTTTTTCCCTGATAAGAAAAAAGTCTGGTACCGTATGCCTCCTCCAGCCAGTGAATGTGCTGGGAAACTGCAGGCTGTGTCATGTTCAGACGTCTGGCTGTCTTTGTAAAATTCATATCCTTGCAGACTTCCAGGAAAGTTTCCATTCTGAAATCCAGCATTTTGTGTTCCTTTCTTTTTTATAATAGCAGTATTTAACAATAAAATAAAATCATATATTATTATTTTATCATAAATATAATTTATTATCTACTTATATCAGGGATTTTTATCCACATTCTGGTAATTTTTCACTACCTTGACGAAAATTTTTCAAGAATTTCTACGTTTTTTTGCACAAAATTATAGAAATCTATATAAAAAAACTGTATAATATACTACAAAGAAATGAAAGTGAGGGCTCACTATGAAACAGAATAGTATGTTGGCAATGATTCTGGCCGGCGGCCGTGGCAGTCGTCTTCATGACCTGACCAATAAAGTGGCAAAACCGGCGGTTTCATACGGAGGAAAATACCGCATCGTGGATTTCCCCCTCAGTAACTGTGCAAACAGTGGAATTGATGTAGTAGGTGTTCTGACCCAGTATGAATCTGTTCTCCTGAACAGCTATGTAGCAGCCGGGGGACGTTGGGGTCTGGATGCCAAGGACAGCGGCGTATATGTACTGCCGCCACGTGAAAAAGCAGACGCAGGTCTTGACGTTTACCGCGGAACTGCAGACGCTATTTCCCAGAATATCGATTTTATCGATTCTTTCGCACCGGAATATCTTCTGATTCTTTCCGGTGACCATATTTATAAAATGAATTATGCTAAAATGCTTGCATTCCACAAAGAATGCAAAGCAGATGCTACTATCGCCGTTATCGAAGTTCCAATGAAAGAAGCAAGCCGTTTCGGAATCATGAATACAGATGGCGAGACAGACCAGATTGTAGAATTTGAAGAAAAACCGGCTCAGCCAAAGAGCAACCTGGCTTCCATGGGAATTTATATTTTTAACTGGAAGCTCCTCAGGAAACTCCTTCTGGCAGATATGAAGGATCCGAATTCCAATCATGACTTTGGCAAAGATATTATTCCTACTCTCTTAAACGACGGAAAGAGATTATTTGCTTACCGTTTCAAAGGATACTGGAAGGATGTTGGAACCATCGACTCTCTGTGGGAAGCAAACATGGATCTGTTAAGCCCGGATAATGAGCTTGACTTAAGCGATCCTACCTGGAAGATTTACACAGAGGATGTTTCCGCACTTCCACATTACATAGGTGCAGAGGCAGATATCAAGAATGCATATATCACTCAGGGCTGTGTGATCGAAGGTGAGGTAAAGAATTCCGTATTGTTTACCGGAGCCAAGGTCGGAGCCGGAGCCAAGATCATTGACAGTGTTCTGATGCCTGGTGTAGTAGTAGAAGAAGGCGCCGTAGTCAACCGTGCGCTTGTTGCCAACGACATCCACATCGGAAAGAATGCCGTTGTTGGCAGCGCAGACAGCGAGCACATTGAGCTTGTTGCGAAACGTGTAAAGGGGGCCGAGTAATATGTATAAAGCATTTGGAATTGTAAATTCATCCTCAAAGAATATCTGGGTGGAAGGTCTTCAGGATTACCGTCCGATCGGAGCCTTTTCCTTCCTGGGAAGATACCGTGTAATTGACTTTCCGATCTCTAACATGAGCAACAGCGGCATTGACCGTATTCAGGTATATGTGAACAATAAACCACGTTCCCTGGTTGAGCATGTAGGTACCGGACGTCATTACAACATCAACTCCAAGAGTGGAAAAATGCAGATTCTCTTCTCTGAGGCAAGAGCAAGAGACGATATCTACAATACAGATATTGCTGCTTATATTGAAAACATGGAGTGCATCGACAGAATGCATCATCCATACGTGGTAATCGCACCAAACTACATGGTTTATTCCATTGATTTTTCCAAGCTGATCGAGCAGCACATTGAATCCGGTGCAGACATCACACTGCTGTATCATGCTGTCGACAATGCAAAAGAAGCTTTCTTAAGCTGCAACATCCTGGAGCTGAACAAACAGAAAGGTGTTCTTTCCATTAACGGAAATCACGGAAATGCAAAAAACCGCAATATCTTTATGGATACTTATGTAATGAAGAAAGAGCTTTTCGTAGAGCTTGTAAATAAAGCATATAAGATTTCCTCCGCCTATACTCTGGCAGACATCGTAAAAGCAGAATGCGCTGAGCTGGACGTTCGTGGTGTTCCGCATCGCGGATATTTCGCATCCATTACAGACTTCAAGAGCTATTACGATGCAAACATGCAGCTGATCGACATCAAAAATGCGCAGACCCTGTTTGACGAGGAGTGGCCGGTTTACACACGTACCAACAACTCCAGCCCGACTCATTATTTCAACACTGCAGAAATCAAAACTTCTGTTGTTTCCAATGGCTGCTGCATCGAAGGTACTGTAGAAAATTCCATCATCGGACGTGGCTGTATCATCAAGAAAGGCGCAGTTGTAAAGAACAGCGTAATTCTGGCAGGTGCTGTCATCGGCGAAGATGTTCATGTAGAGAATTATGTTGTGGACAAGCGTGCGCAGATCACCCATGTGAAAGAAGTCGTTGCGCAGCCGGAACAGCCTGGATATATCAAACGTGAAGATACCCTGTAAGTCAGACAGAATTTTTTCTCTAGTTTAAGAAAGGACCATCACACAAAAGTGTGATGGTCCTCTTTTTTAATTCCTGTGGCATTCCGTCAATCTTTACTTTCGCCAGCCAGTTTTTCAAAGTCCTGCCTTGCCCTCTGGAAACAGTCCATGATCTTCGGAGAAAAAGTGCCGCATTCTCCTGTAACGATCATTTGAAAAGCTTTGTCCTTTGGGAATGCCTTCTTATATACTCTTTCATGTACCAACGCATCATAAACATCCGCAACAGACACAATCTGTGCAGAAACAGGAATTTCATCCCCCTTAAGACCGTCAGGATAACCCCTTCCGTCATAGCGTTCATGATGGTAGCGGCAGATTTCATGGCATGCTCTTCCATACTCTTCATCCCATACATTATGAATATGGTCCAGAATATCACAGCCCTTTGTGGTATGGGTCTTCATATCTTCAAACTCTTCTCTGGTCAGCTTGCCGGGCTTGAGCAGAATGGCGTCCGGAACTGCAATTTTTCCGATATCATGAAGTGCGCTGGCTGACACGATAACTTCTATTTTTTCTTTTGTCAAAGCATATTCCGGATAATTTTCCATGACGCTTTCCGCCAGGATCCTGGTATAACCCTTAACCCGCTTGATATGTTCTCCGCTCTCCAGATTGCGATATTCCACGACCGAGCCCAAAATATCGATAATGTTAGTCCTGCTCTGACGCAGCTGTTCTGCCTGCTCCTGCAAGAGATCATACTGCTGTCTGAGTTCTCTGGTCTGCTGCTTTACCTTCTCCTCCAGCTCCGCCTGATACTGAAAAAGCGTAACTGCATTGTTCACCCTTTTCCTAACCAGCTTATTTTCAAAGGGCCGGTGCACAAAATCCACAGCACCCATTTCCAGACATCTGGACTCTGTCTGAGTCGTATTATCACCGCTGATGATCATAATAGGGATATGCTTGCTCCAGGGTCTGTTGCTTAGCTCTTCCAATACCTGGAAACCATCCATCTCCGGCATAACCAGGTCCAGCAGGATAACAGCGATATCCTCATTCCATTTGTCCAGGAACTCCAGGGCCTGCTTCCCGTTTTCCGCCATTTTCACTTCATATTCGTCACCCAGTATTTTAGCCAGAAGGTCGCGGTTGATCTCTACATCATCCACTATCAAAATCTTTGTTCGCACTTTTTTCTCCTTCTTGTTCCTTCCCTCATACCTCTGCCCTGAGTCCAGCTGTTTACTCTGACAGGCTGCGCACCGCATCCACAACAGTCTGATAATCTTCGGTCACCTGTTGCAAAAGCTCCTCACAACGGATTTTGTCAATCTCTGATGTGTCCTTATTGCGCAGATACTCTGTCAATAAGCTTGAAGATTCGCTCAATTTACGAAAGTTTAAATTCTGGCAGACGCCCTTCAAGGTATGCGCAAATCGAAAGGCTTCTTCATAATCCTCATCCTTTACCGCTGTAAAAAGCCTTTCATAGCTTGTATCGGATAGAAATTTTGTTACAAAACGTTTTATCAGATTATCAGACTGAAGGCGTCCCTTCACTTCCTGATAACTTCCTCCAAATGCATCATAGCACTCCTGAATATTCATAATTCGGATCCTGATCCTTTCCGTTTATTGTCTTTTTTTCTGTCATCTTTACTGCTGTATTCTTTATAATAACAGTTTTTTCCTGTCTGTTCAACATTTTCCGTCATTTGTCATCATTGTTTATATGTAACTTTCTATGACATTTTTATTGTATACCGCTCTGTCAGGATGTATTGCTCCTTCCAGTGAAACTACGTTCTATTATGGAGATGAGGGCAGACGATCTGCCCGGACGCTGTGTACAGTCTGTCACGGTACGTGAGCTTCAGGAATGATACACCTGGCCTGGGTATGAAAAGCAACGCTATTTACTGTTTCTCTGTCTCCTCATAAAAACGGCACCCGCATTTTCCGTTGTTTTTCACCTCATAAAGCATTTTATCTGCCTTTTCAAACAGGTCATCGGTAAATCCGTTTCCGGAAAATGCGACTCCCACACTGACAGACACGCCAGGACGTCTGCCTTCCGGTTTTCTGAGAGCCTCATTGATGTTCACAAATTTTCTTCTGACTGCATTCTGATTTTCAGGCCTTATATTTGTGAGAATCACAACAAACTCATCGCCTCCCAGACGAATCACATAATCACAGGAACGAAAGCTTTGTCTTAACTGCGCGGCCACTGTCTGCAAAACCTCATCCCCAATCTCATGTCCGTTTTCGTCGTTGACAGTTTTGAATTTGTCTATATCCAGAACTGCCAGTGCAATTGGCATATTGCTTCCCATCATCAGCGTCTTTATGTCCTCAAATCCTGCACGATTCAAAAGCCCGGTCAGGGAATCATGCTCAGCTTTATGAACCAGCATTTTTTCATTTTCAGCATTCAGCTCATAAATGTCATTGTACGTAAGGGCAAGATATTTAAATTCATAGGAACCTACAATCTCCAATGAATCATTTTCTTTAATATGCTTGATATGGATGCTGAGCGGTTTTACAATCAGCTTCGTAATAACCACGAAGGTGATAATATTGACCACAAAAAGAAGCCTGATAAACCAGCTCCGCATCCCTCTGACAGTTTATATACTGATCTGTATCCTGAACAAGTGCATTATACTTTGAAGGCATAGACGCTGTCGCAAAAATAAGAAACAAATACACAATACAGCAAAGAATAATCATACTGGTATTAAATGTACGGATCTTTATGCCTCTGACTTTTTTCTCTTCCTCCACCTTGGTCTTCCTCCGCTGCCTTTCATAAAAAGACTAATTTTCTGTTGTTTTGCTCCTCTAAATAAAGACATATTTTTTCAGACG
>JALERH010000037.1 GCA_022764275.1 Blautia sp.
ATGGATTCCGTGTTGAATACCGCGTTTTCCAGACGAAAATCATCCGCACCCAGAATAAACGAAGCACTGCTGCTTCCTTCCGGAATCTGTACCCAAGCAGAAATATTGAAAATGCACTGAGATGCCGCATCCAGAGAAAGATCCGTTGCGCCGATCATCTGCGCCCCATCCCAGGACTCTCTCGTCGTGTCCATAAAAGCGGTCTCAAATGAGGCAGGCTCGGATTCCAGGGTATTTCCCTGTTCATCTGTCACAGTGACCTTCCAGGAATATTCTGTGGTCGGCTGTAAATCCTCTCCCTCGTACGGAATGTCATGGGAAATGTTGCTTTCCACCACACCGGAATCCCACACAACTGTTTCTGTTTCATCCGTTACTACGATCTGATAAGATTTCTGGGCAGCACCAATGGCATCTGACTGCATCTGCCAGGAAAAGGAAGGTTTCTCTTCATCCAGTCCCAATGGCTCCACCATACCCTCTGTTTTCAGGTTCACGATCTTTGCTTCCGTTTCCTGTACCTCTGCCTGCACAACGGCCGGTACCGAAGTGAATGTCATCGCCAGTCCCAGAAACAGGGCCATCACTTTTTTCTTATTCATAGCTTCTTTCTCCTTCCTTCACTGGAATCTCTGTTACATATTTTCTGTTTTCATCTTTAATAATGACTTTCACAGTTCCTGTTTTTCCAGCACGTACAACTGCCATTGCCTCGCCGTAATAAGTAACAGTATGGTCATCTGTATAGTTCCCCTCCACATATGCATTGGCACTTCCCAGTCCTGCCAGTGTCCCGTTTTCGACACACACAGACAAACTGTGTTTTTCCATAGGCTTCCAGATTCCATCCTCATCCGTGTACTGCAGCGGAATAAAAACCAGTCCCTCCGGATGTGCGGATTTTATTTCCGGCTTCACCTGCAGAACGGTTTCCGTACCGGCTGTGCGCATGGTCTGCCGTCCGACAGCCTTTCCTGAAGCATCGTAGGAGACAGCGGTAATCTCACCGTCTTCATAAGTGACCTGAAACACGACGCGACAGTTCTTTTTCGGTACTGCCTTTTTGCCCACGCTCTTTCCGTTTACAAACAATTCTACGGCTGCAGCTCTTGCATATACTTCGACAGTGGCTGGCATTCCGGTGCAGCCTCTCCAGGACCAGCTTTCCAGTGCTTTCGTAAGCTGCCAGCCTGTGATATGAAGCTTTTCTTTCTGATATACCGGCATCACTGCCATAAAGGGGCCTTTTTCCCGGTCAAAGGCAACCCGCGTATAAGCAGCCTCTGCACGGGGTTTTCCCAGAAGGTCGATCCTTCCGTTTCCTCCTGTCATGCGGGTGGCCGGCTTTTCTCCCTTGAAATTGTAATCACTGTATTCGGCGCATCCCTCGCCGACTTCTCCGATATAGTCCATCCCTGCCCAGACGAAATCCCCTATAATACGCGGGTTCTTTTTCGCCATTTCATAAAATATATAGGCATCCTTGCAAAAGGTCTCGCTTCCCAGAATCAAACGGTTCGGATATTTTTTCAGATCATGCTTATAACGGTAAATTCCATAATTATAGCCCGCCACATCCATATTTGCGAATGCATCTCTTGTCTTTACATCACATGGGTAAAGGGTTGCCCCGCATTTCATAAAGCGGTCTCCCATCATACAGGCCAGGGTATTGTAAAATTCACTTCCAACCGGCTTTTTCTTCTTTGCTTCTTTTTCTTTCTTTTTTGCAGCGGTTTCTGCCGCTTTCTTCTCCGCCGCAGCTTCTGCCGCTTTTTTTGCTGCCTCCGCGTTTCTCTTTGCTTTGTCGTCACTGTAAACGCCCAGGCCAATGGAGCTTAAAAAGTTAAAAAAGATATTGATTCCGCAGGTAACCGGACGTGTCCCGTCCAGTCCGTTTATGTAATCGGTCATTGCCTTTGTAAGGGCAATCCCTTTTTTCTGCGCGGTTTCCGATACCTCATTTCCCGTGGAGTACATAATCACGCAGGGATGGTTGTAATCTTTTTCCACCATATCCTTTAAATCCTGCTGCCACCAATCAGTCATGTAATCGGCATAATCATGCTCTGTTTTATGAATGTACCACACATCTACGTATTCATCCATCATCAGCATGCCCAGGCGGTCACAGGCATCCAGGATCGCTTTTGAGCAGGGATAATGTGCAGAACGCAGGGCATTGTAGCCGTTCTCCTTCAGGATCCGCACCTTGCGCTCCTCCGCTTCCGGAAATGCACACGCCCCCAGAAGTCCATTGTCATGATGGATGCATGCACCGCGAAGTATCACGTGCTTTCCGTTAATTGCCATTCCAACCTTTGGATTGTACTCCAGAAGACGAATTCCAAAGGTTTCTTCACACACATCGTTCCCGTAAGTTGCCCTGCAGGTATACAGATTGGGATGCGAGCAGCTCCAGAGTTTTGCCTGCGGTACTTCTATCCGGAATACTGCCATATTGTTTTCCGCCTGTGCTTTTCTGGAAATTACCACGTTTTCTCCGTCGCAGATTTCTACATTTACAAATCCCTCTCCCGTTGTTTTTACCGATACTTCAATTACAGCAGGGCGGAAACTTACTGTACGTATCCGCACTCCGTTAAGCGGAATATGCTTTTCTTCCCCCACCCATAAAAATACCGGACGGTAAATTCCCGTACCAGAATACCAGCGGCTGTTGGGCTGATCTGAATTTCTTGCGATAACCCGAATTTCATTTTGTTTACCGATTTTTACAAGGCCATTCAGGTTTACATAAAAATTTGTATATCCATAAGGGCGGAAGACTGCTTTCCTGCCATTTACGTAAACCTCTGCATTATGGTATACGCCCTCAAATTCCAGAATAAGCGTTTTCCGTTCATACTCTTCTGGCACAACAAACTTTTTTCTATACTCATAATCTCCGCCGATGTACCAGCCAATATTGCCCTCTCCCTGGCTGTCTTCCCTGCGGGGTTCGGAAATCATGGCATCATGAGGCAGTGTCACCGCGTATTCGTCCTCGTTTCTGGTAAGACACCGGCATGTCCAGCCCCGGTTAAAATCCAGTTTTCTCATCATACACCTCCACGTATTCTTTCGGTATCGACACCTGCAAAAATATAAAAAATTATATTTTTCTGATTTTGGTCATAATCATCAATTTATTCTGACATCAGTGTAACTGATTTTGGTCATTCTGTGCATAGTTCAACGCAAAACGCTCTTTTTTTTACGTAAGTTGTATAACCTTTCATAAACTGGTGGGGATAAATTTTATTGGGGATGATTTTGAGTTATAGTAAAATTGAGTTATATCCGAAATTTGAACAAGAAAATCTCAACCTCGAAAGCTCCCGCGGAGCCTCAGAAAACTTTTGTTTGCATATCCTCATTATCCAACCTCAGAAAAAGTCCTCTCTATTTCTCAAGATAAAACTTTCGCAGAAAATATGTAGGTGTACAGCTCCAGGCATGGCAGAAGCTGTTTACCGCCACAGAGCCATATGGCGACTCATACTTGTTATAGGGATTGTAAAGTTCCCAGAATGTATCTGCGCCGTCATGGATCATCTCTCCCCAGTAGCGTTTCATTTCATCCAGAGCACGCTCCTTTTCGCCGGAACGAATGAGTGCGTCAATGTAATGATGATACATATATGGAGTTACCATTCGAATTCTGGGATTCACTTCAATAGTATGGAGAATCAGCTCCCGATTTTTCTCTTTATCAAATACTCTTGCCAGTATCATCCAGACCTGTGTTGCCCAGGATACCTGGCGCCCGGCTCCGCTTACAAACAGTTTCTGTTCCTCATCCCAGAAATGCTCCACAGCTGACTTTTTCAGCACATCCATCTTTTCAGCCAGCCACTGACTGGTCTTCGCATCCTCCATATATTCGGCAAGGCGGATGCCGTAACGCATGGAGTAGATCAGGATTGCCAGTGACGCAGCCTGGGTATTCAGCCCCTCTCCCCAGTCTACGAAGCACCAGAATTCTCCGCTTCTGTCCGGAATGAGGTTCTCCTCATTGAGATACGTCAGTCCGATTTCGATCTGGCGGATCGCCACCGGATAAAGGTCCTTCAGGGTATCCATATCCTTTGTCGCACGGTAGTAGTCCAGCAGGGCAGATCCATACAGGAGCGCATAGTCAAACAGATACGTATCATCCGGCTCAATTTCCGGCTCCAGGAACAGGCATGCCGGAATTTTTCCTTCGTTGAAAGTCAGTCCACCAAACAGATACAGGCATCGCTTCACCATGTCCGTATTGTGGAAGGTTTTATAATTTGCTCTTGCCTGCAGCCTCAGATCCCCAAGCCACATTCTGCGGTCACGTTTCGGACCATCCTCGAACACAAGCTGCATACAGTTTTTCAGAGTACGGGTGCTCACCCGATCAATCTGCTTTAAAATTTCATCCTCTGTGGAGATTGCCGTAACCTCTTCATCCTGTACGGCCGACACTGCTTTTCCGGTAACGGCATTCACCACCAGAGAGAATTTCAGGGAAACATCCAGCACTTTGATTTCCAGATAACGAAATGCGTAGCGTCTCGGCAGCTCAATTTTTGCGGGAAGCACATCCACATGAAGATATTCCTCCTGAATCCATCCCTTGCTGATCCAGCCATTGTAGGAAGCGGTATCCGCAGTAAGTTCATCCAGGCGCTCCGTAAATTTCAGATAAACATATGCCGGGGCATCCTGATGGCTTCCGGCAGATGAAAGATCCAGTGTCACATATCCTACATGGTGATTTCCGAAATCCAGAATTACTTTATCATCTTTCTTCAAACACTTGGCTTTCAGATTTTCCGCTGCTTCCTCGGAAATCACCTCCGGCTCCGGGCTTCCATCTTCCCGAAGCTTCAAAAGGCGCACCGGTGCAATCTCTGTTTCATGAAGCTCCGGCTTTAATTCTTCTGCGATTCGCAGAAACTCTTCATTTTTATGTACTTCAAATTCATCCAGAATACAAAAAGATGCCATGATTTTGTCCTCCCCATAACCTTTTTCCGGAACGTCTTTCGGCGGTTCCGCAGCGTAATATGATAAATTTATGATATTATAGGTTTCCGCCACTGTCAAATACCGTTGACGTTCGGAAAACAGCGGTTTACGTTCTCAGTGCATTCTGTATGAAATAACATAAGCCGACCTTTCCCAGGAAATAACCGGCTTCACCGCAAAAAGCGGCTCACGCATATGCGTGAGCCGCCCCTGTTATACTCTTATTTATCAGTCTTTCTTTACAACGACCTTGTCCAGATGCCAGATGTCATCCACATATTCCTGGATGGTTCTGTCAGAGGAGAATTTACCGCTGCATGCTGTGTTCAGCAGTGCCATCTTCGCCCATCTCTTCGGATCCTTGTAAGCAGCCTCAACCTTTTTCTGTGCCTCAGCATAGGATCTGAAGTCGCCCAGGATAAAGTACTGGTCTGCTCTTCCGCTGTACTTGGTAGTCAGCAGAGAATCATAGATGTCGCGGAACAGATTGGTGTCACTGTTGAAGGTACCGTTGATCAGCTGTGTCAGAACCTGTCTGATCTCTCCGTCCATATTGTAAATCATGTTCGGATCGTATCCGCCGTTGTTCTCATAGTTGATGATCTGGTCAGAGCTCATACCGAAAATGAACGCATTCTCAGCACCAACCTCTTCTACGATCTCCACATTTGCACCGTCCATGGTGCCAAGAGTAACTGCACCGTTCAGCATGAACTTCATGTTGCCGGTACCGGAAGCCTCCTTACTTGCAGTAGAAATCTGCTCGGATACATCAGCTGCCGCAAAGATCATCTCTGCATTGGAAACACGGTAGTTCTCAATAAATACCACTTTGATCTTGCCATTAATGGAAGCATCGTTGTTGATCACATCTGCAACGGAGTTGATCAGCTTGATGATCTTCTTTGCAATCTTATAAGCGGCAGAAGCCTTTGCACCAAAGATAAAGGTTCTTGGATAGAAATCCATCTCCGGATGCATCTTAATCTGGTTGTACAGGTAGATTACATGCAGAATATTCAGAAGCTGTCTCTTATACTCGTGAAGTCTCTTAACCTGGACATCGAAAATGGAGTTCGGGTCAACCTCTACACCGTTGTGCTCCAGAATATATTTCGCCAGACGCTGTTTGTTCTTGAACTTGATGTTCATAAACTCCTGCTGCGCTTTTTCGTCATCTGCATAAACAGCCAGTTTCTTGATCTGGGACAGATCTGTGATCCAGTCCGGACCAATGTGGTCGGTTACCCAGTCTGCCAGAAGCTGATTTCCGTGAAGCAGGAAACGTCTCTGGGTGATACCGTTTGTCTTATTGTTGAATTTCTCCGGCATCATTTCATAGAAATCTCTCAGAGACTCATTCTTCAGAATCTCTGTGTGCAGTCTTGCAACGCCGTTTACAGAATAGCCTGCAGCGATTGCAAGATGTGCCATCTTCACCTGACCATCCCAGATAATTGCCATCTTTCTGACTTTCTCGAAGTTTCCAGGATATTTTGCCTGAATATCAAGAATGAAACGACGGTTGATTTCTTCGATGATCTGGTAAACACGCGGAAGCAGTTCGGAGAACAGGTCGATCGGCCATTTCTCCAGAGCCTCTGCCATAATAGTATGGTTGGTATAAGCACATGCTTTTGTGGTAACTGCCCATGCATCGTCCCAGCCAAGACCTTCCTCATCCATAAGGATACGCATCAGTTCGGCAACAGCCATGGTCGGATGGGTATCGTTCATCTGGAAGGTAACCTTCTCATGAAGCTTTCTGATATCGTCATGTGTCTTCTTATATTTCTCAACAGCAGCCTGCAAGCTTGCGGAAACAAAGAAGTACTGCTGTTTCAGACGAAGCTCTTTACCGGATCTCTGGTTGTCATTCGGATAAAGTACGTTTACGATATCCTTTGCCAGGTTCTCCTGCTCAACAGCCTTTTTATAATCACCCTTGTCAAAAGAGTCAAAACCAAATTCCTCGATTGCAGCAGCATCCCAGATACGCAGAGTGTTTACCACATTGTTTTCATAACCAACGATCGGCATATCGTAAGGAATTGCTTTTACCGCACGGTATCCTTCATGGATGAACTTGTTTCTTCCAGTTGCATGATCATATTCTACTCTTACATATCCGCCGAA
>JALERH010000081.1 GCA_022764275.1 Blautia sp.
AGGGTACGGGTCAGAATTCCGTTCAGAGTATTTCCATCCCACTCCACAGAAAGGATATTGTCGGCACGTTCTGTGGAGCCATATTCTCCATAAACAGCAGATAGTTTTTCATGGTCAAAATCGTTTGGAAACTGAATGGTAAAACTGCTTCCTGCCGGAATGTCATTCTGCCAGAAAGATGGAAAAACATTGTAATATACACAGGTATAATCCCTGCTCTGGAATTTTGGTGTCAGCCGGTAGGACAGCTCATAGGTCTGCTCCCCGTAAACGGTTCTGTCCGCATCGCCAAGACGCATGACAAAAAATCCACCGTCCGTCTCGGTACTGACAGGCACATTACATCCGGTAACCTCCACATCCGCATAGTAGGGCGTTTTATTCCCTGCGGTGTCTTCCACATAGCCCTTCCTGGGAATATACCGGTAAATTCCATGACGGCTGGTGAGCATATCCACCCGGATCGTTTCCGTGACAAGATAGCTGCAATCCTCGCTGACCACCACATCCACCCGGTAGTTTTCGGTATTCATGTTACTATCGTACTCCACCTCTGAGGATGTATTTCCCAACTTATCCAACAGGGCATTTCCACAGAAAGAGAACAGCACGATAACCCAGATCAGAATGCTTCCCAGAATATTTTTCGTTTTCATAGGCAGCTCCTGTCTCTTAGAAGGAAACCTTCACATTTTCCCGCTCCGCATCGGAATTCACCTCATAAAGAGGCTTTCTCTGAAATCCGAATGTTTTCGCGACAATGTTGCCCGGGAACATTTCTGTTTTTGTATTATATTTATTGACCACGCCATTGTAATAACGGCGTGCACCTGCGATTTCCTCTTCCACCCGGGAAAGCTGTTCCTGAAGGCTCAGGAAATTCTGATTGGCCTTCAGCTCCGGATAGCTCTCGGTAAGAGCAAACAAAGATTTCAAAGTGCCGGACAATGCATTGTCACTGGCAATCTTCTGCTCCGGTGTAGAGGATGTCATTGCCTTGTTCCTTGCCCTGATGACCGCTTCCAGTGTCTGGCTCTCATGCTTTGCGTAGCCTTTCACGGTTTCTACAAAATTCGGGATCAGGTCATAACGTTTTTTCAGGGAGACATCCATGGCTGAAAAGGCTTCTTCGCTTTTGTTGCGAAGCCTGATAAAACCATTATAGGATGTAACAAGCCATACGATCAGCAAAAGAATGATAACTCCCACTATTGCAAGAACGATCATATTCCTCTCCATTCTGCCGCGTTTCGCGGCCTGAGACTGTTGTAAGCCGCTTTCTTATTCGAATCAGACATTGATCTCCGCAGTCATTCCCAGCATGTCTTTATGGGCATCCAGAACCGGCTGAATGACTTTTGTAAGGAAAGCCTCGGTCTGCTCTTTTGCACGGCCCACATATTTCTTCGGCTCCATGGTTTTCTGCAGTTCTTCCAGCGTCAGGTTAAACGCCGGGTCTGCTGCGATCAGCTCCAGAAGGTTATTATCCTTTCCTTCTACCTTCACCGTCTTTCCTGCTTCCATGGAAAGCTCTCGGATACGCTCGTGAAGCTCCTGACGGTCTCCTCCGGCTTTTACTGCATCCATCATGATGTTCTCCGTTGCCATAAACGGAAGCTCTGCCATCATGTGTTTCTCGATTACCTTCGGGTAAACCACAAGACCATCCACAACGTTCAGACACAGATCCAGGATTCCATCGATTGCCAGAAAGCCTTCCGGAATGCTCAGACGTTTGTTTGCGGAATCGTCCAGAGTTCTCTCAAACCACTGGGTAGCAGAGGTGATGGCCGGATTCAGTGCATCGATCATCACGTATCTGGAAAGGGAAGCGATACGCTCACTTCTCATCGGGTTTCTCTTGTAAGCCATAGCAGAAGAACCGATCTGTGATTTTTCAAATGGCTCTTCCACCTCTTTCAGATGCTGAAGAAGACGGATATCATTGGACATCTTATGTGCACTGGCTGCAATTCCTGCCAGAACATTCAGCACGCGAGTATCCACTTTACGGGAGTAGGTCTGCCCGGATACGGGATAACACTCTTTAAAGCCCATCTTCTCTGCGATCATGGGATCGATCTTATCAATGGTCTCCTGGTCGCCGTCAAACAGCTCCAGAAAGCTTGCCTGGGTTCCTGTGGTTCCTTTGGATCCAAGAAGCTTCAGGGTGCCAAGCACATACTCCAGATCCTGAAGATCCATCAGAAATTCCTGTGTCCACAGTGTGGCACGTTTTCCAACGGTAGTGGGCTGTGCCGGCTGGAAATGGGTGAACGCCAGAGTCGGCTGTTCTTTGTATTTGTCCGCAAATTTGGCCAGCTCGGCAATGACGTTTACCAGCTTTTTCTGAACAAGCTTTAAGGCTTCTGCCATTACGATAATGTCCGTATTGTCTCCCACGTAGCAGGATGTGGCTCCCAGATGGATGATTCCCTTTGCCTTCGGGCACTGTACGCCGTAAGCATAAACATGTGACATGACATCATGACGCACTTCCTTCTCGCGTGCCTTTGCCACATCGTAATTGATATCATCCGCATGTGCCTTCATCTCATCAATCTGCTCCTGCGTAATGTTAAGACCAAGCTCTTTCTCCGTCTCTGCGAGGGCAATCCACAGTTTTCTCCAGGTACGGAATTTCATATCCTGTGAAAAAATATACTGCATCTCCCTGCTGGCATAACGCTCTGATAACGGACTTGTATATCTGTCTGTACTCATCTTCGCTCTCCTGTATTTTTCATTTTTTTACTTATACCGTAAAAATTATATAACATCGCAACTTTTTAAGCAAGACCCTGATGGAATTTCCCCAGGAATTCCTTCATGCGGGCATTGTCTGAAGAGAAAACCTCCTGCGGGCTGCCTTCCACCGCGATCACACCGTCGTCCATAAAGATGATCCGATCCGAAATATCCCGGGCAAAGCTCATCTCATGGGTTACGATCACCATAGTGATATGTTCTGCCGCCAGGCTGCGGATAACCTTCAGGATCTCTCCTGTCAGCTCCGGATCCAGTGCGGAGGTCGGCTCGTCGAAAAACAGGATTTCCGGATTCATGCACAGTGCTCTTGCAATGGAAACACGCTGCTGCTGCCCTCCGGAAAGCTGATAGGGATACGCATTCTCCTTATCGGAAAGTCCCATTTTTTTCAGAAGCTGTCTTGCCTGGGCAAAGACCTCATCCTTATTTCGCTTCTGCACCTTGATTGGTGCATCGGTGATGTTTTTGATAACGGAAAAATGTGGGAAAAGATTGAAATTCTGAAATACCAGTCCCACAGCTCCATGCTTTACGATTTCCCCGGAGTCTGCTGTTTCCAGTCCCGTCGCACAACGAAGAAGAGTGGATTTTCCGGAACCGGAAGGACCGATAATACTTAGGACTTCTCCTTTTTCCACTTCCAGGGAAATGTCCCGGAGCACATCCAGTGCCCCGAAGCTTTTTCTGATATGTTTCATCTCAAATAATTTCATGCCATAACACCTCTCTGCAACGATTCTTTATCGGTAGTAATCCAGTTTTTTCTCCACTCTCTCCATGACAATGGCAACGATCAGGTTAAAGATATAGTAAAAGACCGCTGCGATCACAAATGGCATCATGGTCGTCTGGGAGCTGGCAATCTGCTTTGCTATGGTAAACATTTCCGCCACCGCTACCACGAAAGCCAGAGAAGTATCTTTCACCAGAGTAATGACTTCGTTTGTCACGGACGGAAGGATCCTTTTGATCACCTGAGGAAGGATGATGCGGAAAAAAGTCTGGACTTTGCTGTATCCCAGTATCTGTGCAGCCTCATACTGTCCCACAGACATAGATTCAATTCCGCCGCGGTATATCTCTGCAAAATATGCAGCATAGTTAATGGTAAATGCGATAAATACCGCGATCAGGCTGTATCCTCTGGAAATCCGGATTCCGAAAATAAAATAAGGTCCGAAATATACCACCATCAGCTGCAGCATCAGCGGAGTTCCGCGCATGATGGAAATATACGCAGATACAATGCTGCGGATGATCACATTTTTTGACATTCTTCCAAAACAGACAAGAAGCCCCAGTGGAAGGGAGCAGATCAGCGTCACACAGAAAATTTCAACCGTGATTCCCATACCGCTGATAAGTTGGTGTAACATTACGCTTAAACTCATGCTTTTCCTCCTATACAGCAAAGAAAAGAGGGTGCAAAATGTACCCTCTGTTCTTTCTGTTTTTTACTTTTTATTTTTATGGATTACTCTGCTTCTTCTGCTGCATCCTCTGCAGTCTCTTCTGCTGCAGCGTCATCTGCTTCCTCACCCAGGCAAAGCATATCTGCTACTTCGTACTGTTCAGCCAGTTTGTCAATCTCGCCAGCTTCGTAAAGTTTCATAACCTCTGCCCATACGGTGTCTCTTAACTCCTCGTTGCCTTTCTTAAAGCCGATGCCGTACTGCTCACTCTGGATTGGCTCATCAAGAATGACATATTTGCCTTCTTCTCTCTGTGCAAGCTGATATTTTGCAACACCGATGTCAACTGCAACTGCATCAGCAGCGCCGGAATCAATATTCATGAAAGCCGTGTTGTAATCCGGATTCTCTGTCAGAGATGCAAAGCTTGCGGTCAGGTCTTTGTTGTCATCGCTGTTCAGTGCATCAAGAGCTGCGGATGCGGCCTGCACAACCACGTTCTTACCAGCAAGGTCAGCCAGAGTCTCGATACCGGAATCTGCTGCCACTACCATAACCTGCTCGTTATTCAGGTATGGGTCGGACCAGGTGTAATCATCCTCACGGCCATTGATGGTGAAACCATTCCAGATACAATCGATGTTTCCGGAATTCAGCTCCATATCCTTGGAATCCCAGTTGATCGGGGTCTTTACAAGCTCCCAGCCAAGGTTGTCACATACAAGCTGTGCAACGTCCAGGTCAAAGCCTACGTATTCGCCTTCATCATTCATATAGCCAAATGGCGGATACTCTGCATCAAAGCCAACTACCAGAGTTTTGTCCTCAACGCCTGCATATGCAGTCACGCCGGAAATCATTCCTGCTGTCATTGCTGCTGCTAAAACAACTGCCAAAGCCTTCTTTTTCATAATATATGTCTCCTCTTCTATACGTTTTCATTTTATCACGTAGTCACTCTACCACGTGAAAGCATGTGGATATGGTAGCACACGGTTTGCATAATGTCAATAGCAATACAAAAAATTCTTTTTCAAACTACAGCTTCTACAATTTTTTTACCATCCAGACATATTTCGTGAACTCCTGTTTTCTTGTTTTTATTAAAACAAAAACTCAGCATATATCCTGTTTTTTGTCCATAAAAATCCAGGTATTCAAATAACTGCCTTTCCCCTCTGCGGTTATATTCATTTCCTCTCCATATCTTCATTTCAATGATAAACTGATGGCCTTTGTAATCTACGATCACGTCCGTTCTTTTCTGATCACGGGTTCTGGATTCAATGTAATAGTTCCCTGTTCCGTTGATGATTGGTTTCAGAAAAAGGAGAAAAAGCTTTCTTCCCTGTTCCTCTAAAAATCGTTCTTCACTGCTTCCATATATTTCTGTAAAATAATCGCAGAATTTCTCCAGAACCTTTTTCATCTGCAGCATACCGGATATGATAAACTGATTTTTTTCCATGGAAGCCTCCCGATAGATATCGCTGTCGATTGCCATATCCGCAAGAAACCAGTCGTACATTTTTGTCTCAAAAATCCTGTTGGAAATCACTACAGTTCCGCTTTCTTCTTTCAGAAATCCAAATGTAAGTCCCAGATTTATCAGCATATTTTCCCTGTTAAAGGGATAACTGCTCCCATAAAATAAAATATTCTGAATTACTTCCCGCAATTTTGGATACTCTGTCAGCTTTTTTACCATATCATCAAAAAGAGTATTGGATTCTTTCCGAAGCACCATCTCCGCAGCTGAAATTCCTTCTCTGCTCCATGCCTTTGATCTGTTCGGAAATTCTGATGTTCCTGTAATTTTTTCGTCAACAAGCTGGCACATTCTCGAAACAAGATAGGGATAACCCGCTGTATAATCATATAAAAGTCCGCTTATCAATGGAATATCCATCCCTGTCCGATAGTCTTTCTCATACTCTTTTAGCATGGAGGCGATATCTTGCCTGGAAAAACTCATATCAATGTCAAAATCCGCCGCAATATTCCACGGGCTGTTATATTTTGACTCCTCCTGTGGGTGAAGCTTCAGTTTCAGATTTTTAATATCATATACTCCGGCAAGGATTACAGATTTAAATGTCTGATCTGCTCCCTGCTGCTGTGCAAGATATTTATTTCGCAATAGCCCAAGGAATGACAAAAACACCTGATTATCAGAATTTTTGTCCACCTCATCAATCATCAATATGATATCTTTCCCCACATTCTGACATAATTCCGTGATTCTGTCTCCCAGATCATCCAGGGGGAATTCTCTGGATATTGGCTGGCTCCATCCCGCTATCACAACTTCCTCTACCTGCTGCATTTTCAGGATTCTGCTTATTTTTCTGACCAGTCCTGCTGCCAGTGCATATAAAGATACAAATAGTTCATCAGCAGCTTCAAAGCTGATCCGAATCACAACATATCTTTCCTTCAGGCGCCTTTCCAGAAGATAAAGCATCGTGGTCTTTCCATACTGTCTGGCACGGTTAATGGTAAAGTAACTTCCTTCCTCAATATAATCCTTTACGATCGTATCCAGTCTTTCACTGACATCCACCATATAGTTTTTTTCCGGAATACAAGTTCCCGTTACATGAAATTTTTTTGGCATTTTTACCTCCTAAACCATGATTCCCCTGCAGCGCTCTCTTCCTGCTTTTTTTTTATTGTACAATAGCCACCCAAACAATTCAAGTTTCGATGGCAACTCTTTCCTGATAAAATTAGGTTGAATTATGAGCAGGATGCTTTTCGGCTCGCTTGCGAACTTCCGCGGCATATGGTAAGATTAAGAAAACAGGTCTCATGCCTGTACCATCGAGACACACCTCAAAACAGCTGATAATCAAAGGAGATGGCTGAAATATGGGATTATTTGTAAATCCGGATAACAGTGCATTTCAGGCTGCACTGAATGCAAAAATTTACGTAGATAAAACAGAGCTCATTCATTATACAAACAGTGTTCTGGAATCAACCGATGCTTTTATCTGCAACAGCCGCCCGCGTAGATTTGGCAAATCTGTTACTGCAGATATGCTTACTGCATATTACAGCAAAGGCTGCGATTCGGAAAAAATGTTTTCTGAACTGAAAATCGCCCACAGTGAAACCTTCAAACGTTATCTGAATCAATATGACGTCATTCATTTTGACATGCAGTGGTGCATGGAACCGGCGGGCGGCCCGGAAAAAGTAATTTCTTTTCTTACCAAAAGCGTGCTTGCTGAATTGCGGGATTTATATCCGGATACAATTCCGGAAAATATTGTTTCTCTTCCGGAGGCTCTTTCTCTGATCAATGTTCTGAAGAAAAAGAAATTTGTGATCATCATTGATGAATGGGATGTCCTCATCAGAGATGAAGCGGCAAATCAACGTATTCAGGAGGAATATATTAATTTTCTGCGCAGCTTGTTTAAGGGGAATATGCCGACAAGATATATTGCTCTTGCATATATGACCGGAATTCTGCCAATCAAAAAATTCAAGACGCAATCTGCGCTTAATAATTTCGATGAATTTACAATGCTTTCCGCAAATGAACTTGCTCCATATATTGGTTTTACGGAAGAAGAAGTCCGCGATTTATGTAAAGAATATGAGCAGGATTTTGAAAAAGTAAAACAATGGTATGATGGTTATCAGATTGAAGATTGTCACATTTATAATCCGAAGGCAGTTGTCAGTGTAATGACAAAGGGAAAATTTAAGAGTTACTGGTCAGAGACGGGTACTTATGATGCGATTGTCCCGCTGATCAATATGAATTTTGATGGATTAAAGACAGCCATCGTTGAAATGCTTTCAGGTAAGTCTGTAGAGGTTGATGTATCTTCTTTTCAGAATGATACCAGAAGTTTTGTAAATAAAGATGATGTTCTCACATATCTTGTCCATTTAGGATATCTGGGATACGATCAGAATACCAAAACAGCCTTTATTCCCAATGAAGAAATACGGCAGGAACTGACAGCTGCCACCAGGAGAAAAAAATGGAGTGAAATGATTCATTTCCAAAACGAATCTGATGAACTACTGGATGCTACATTAGATATGAATGCAGAAATGGTTGCGGCAGGTATTGAAAAGATACACATGGAATATGTTTCGGCAATTGAGTACAATGATGAAAATTCTCTGAGCAGCGTACTGACCATCGCATATTTAAGTTCTATGAAGTATTATTTCAAACCAATCCGCGAACTACCGACCGGAAGAGGTTTTGCAGATTTTGTATACCTTCCGAAGCCGGAATATGCCAGAGATTATCCGGCATTGCTGGTAGAACTGAAGTGGAATAAAAATGCTTCTGCCGCGATTCAACAGATAAAGGATAAAAAATATCCGGAATCTTTGATTCGATATACCGGGGATATTCTTCTCGTCGGAATTAACTATGATAAAAAGAGCAAGGAACATCAGTGTGTAATTCAAAAATATCTGATGAATTCGTAACTGTTACGGATAAAAGAGTAAGAAGAAAGAGCCAGATGTTCTTGCAGGAGAATTTCAAGAATCTTCTGCCTGATTACCGTTTTTTTGTGGCAGCTATCCACGAGCAGACGCCAGAACAGTTCCAGACAGAGTGTCAGGACATTTTCCGTCTAAATGGTTTCAAAAATTCTCCCGCGGGGTCTATGCAAAATAATAGGCTTCCCAGAGCCCATTTATCCCGGAAATCCAGGAAAAATCACAGTTTTCCAGGCAAAATTTTCTCTATATGGAAAAATTATCTCCTGAGACCCCGCCTTTTAAGATTTCCGGGGTCTGGGAGCGCAAAATTCCTTTACCAGATACTTTCAGCATTCAAATCTGCTGATTTTCACCTGAATTTCCTGATAAAGTGGCTCTGACCATGGACTTTTTCTGCATAGGCCCCGCCGTAGAGTTTCAGCCCTGCAGGCTGCCCGTTTTTCATTCACTTCTTATTTGTCTGCGTTTTTTCAGCTTCTTTCCTACCTATTCATCACGACCCGGTGCTTCTGTGGTACTCTCTCGTGAATCCTTCCAGCATCGTATCCACATGCTGGGAATACACCGGTGTTTCCGGCTTCTTCGCGAACTTGTCCAGAGCCTCCTGAATCTGTGCCTTCATCTCCTCCGACACGGAAAGTTCTGTCAGTCTGCTTGTATATTCAATCGGTGTTTTGATGCTGCGGTACGCCAGAAGATAGCATTTCAGTTCCTCATCCTTTTTCCCCAGATCATAGGCCTCCTGGAAGCACTCCACGGCTTTTTCCATCTGGAACAGGTAACTGTACGCACATCCCAGATTATGATAAATGCTCTCCGTCAGGCCTTCCCTGGCCTGCTCCAGTCCGTCCCTTTTCAGAAGCCCCTGATATAATTTGATGGCATTGACATACATTCCGTTTTCCATCAGGGCATCTCCCTTTCTTTTTTCCCGGACCAGAGGCGACTCCAACTCCAGCCGGGCCAGCTTTCCATTCAGCACACGAAGCTCCTCATAGGAAAGATAATTGATTTCTTTAAAAATCGGATACAGGACATCCTCTGCACTGGCAAACTTTCCAAGGTGGGGCTTTAGCTTGGCCGCAAGCCTGGGCAGATCCAGTTCCTCGGAGATCCAGGTACAAAGTCCTTCATTGATGATTGACCTGTCTACCAGATACAGATTATGGTACAGATAATAGCAAAGTTCCTCCAGAGAATAGATATTTGTGCTGATATTCTCAATAAAATATGGCGTTTCTGCTTTTTTCGTCTGACACAAAATATATCCGCTCATTCACTTTACCTCCTCTACCACTCTACCGATTCCTTCCAGACTTTTCCGCTGGAAGGGAACATCTCGCCGAATCCCAGATCCTTCACCGTAATCCGGCATTCCTTCGGGGACACATACGCAAGCTCCAGGAAAAGCCTGGTGGTCTTGTTCGGCCGCACCGGCATGCCGGGAAGTGCCATGCCGATCCGTTTCTTTTCCGTTTCCCCGAACCGGTTCACCACAAAGATCAGCTCTTCGGTGTCATCCAGGATCAATTCACAGGATGCCTTGCACTCATACCAGTTCTTTCCCGCTTCGATCAGAGAATAATAGGTCGGGGAGCCCATCACCCGCATATCCATTCCCACATCACAGAGCACCAGCGCCGGGCTCATGTATCGGTAGCCTTTCAGATTTTTATCTTCCAGCTTTTCTTTTCCTGCTGCACAGGCACCCTTGGCAAACAGATTGTTCCCGTAGAACACCTTTCGTCTCTGCTGACAGAGAATGCCCACGGATTTCTTTGCCCATTTCTGGTCAAAGCCCCTGCCTGTGATCTGGATGCTGGAATACAGGTCTGTCCCCAGCGTTTCCTTTACAAAAGAGCTGAATTCCTCATCTCTTTTCCCGTCGTTTCCTTCTGTTCCCTGCCCGCTTACCGGAGTGAGTACCGCAGACTTCGCTTCTGTAAGCCGCACCAGAACCGGTCTGGAAGCTCCGTTCATAGTCAGACGCCGGAATGTCACGTCATCCTGATGAAAATCATACCAGCCCACACTCCTGTTCCAGGTTTCCCGCTTCTGGGTCAGAGCATAATAGTAAAAGCTCTCCCCATAGTCCATCATCATATATTTCTCTTCGGGAAAGCCCAACGCTTCACAGGCTTTTTCCAGATTACGCACCTGGCATTCCGTAAGGGAGGGCGTTGTGAGTACAAGACATTTCGTGTTTTTCACCACTTCCATGACACCCATGAACTTCAGCATTCCTTTCAGGAAAAAAGCCAGAAGCTCCCACGGCGCCTTCTTTTCTCCCGCGATCAGAACCGGCTCCTCCTTTTCGCAGATGCCGTAAAGATCATCTACCAGGACACCGCCTTTTTCCCTGGCAAAATACACAGCCTCCAGCCCCACGCAGTAATCATCATGCTCCACTCTCCGGCAGAGGCAGGTAGGTGCCTCAAACTCATTTGCCCCCACCTTCATGGAAACAGAACGCGGTTCCTCCGCCTTTCGGTCATAATAGCAGATCTGGGAGTATTCCTTTCCAAAGTCAATTCCAATAATCAGGTCACGAATTTCGTTCATCTTTTCCATCCTCTTTCTCGATGACAAACATCTCTTTTACGTACTGTTCCTGGCGGAGATACTGTTTCATCTTTGTGAGAACCTCACTGTCCTTATCCAGTCTCCTGGCAGAAAGGATCTGATTCAACATCTGATATTTGCTGAAAGGTGCTCCTTCTACCTTATTCATAGTCAGTACACGCTCAGATGTTTTCTTCACCTTGCCGTCCTGCTCTATCTGAAAATAGTAATGCAAGGTTTCTCCATAAAACAGGGTAAAGGTTTTCGTAAAGATTCCCTGGTACACATTTCGCAGGGGTTCGCTCTTATATTCCGGTTCCATGCCGAGCCCAGTATCCAGAGCGTAAAAAAGTGTCACCTTTGCCTTCGGGTCAGCATGATATTCCACATAGGTCTTATCATCCAGCTGGTACGGGCTTAAGATCTTCGGGGAAAGCCTGCGGAAAAAGGCAAATGCCATTCCTGCATCCACACATTCCTTCAGAAGCTCCTTCTCCATATTCAGAAGCGCCTCTTTTTTGCTTTTTTCCCTGGAAAGAGCCTTAAAAAGAGCCAGATGGCACACCTGATTCACCGGCCACTTCTGCATATAAGCATTTACCAGGCAGTTCCTTATAAATGGGCTTATGGCAAATTCTTTTACAAAAATCCCATAGGATACCTGGGTCAGATATGCGCTGACGATCCGCTCTCTTCCGGACTGACGGATATAATCTTTCAGCACAGCCTCCCCTTCCTTACGGTAATCTGAAGTAAACATCAGAAGCTGCAGAAGCTTTTCTTCCATGTCATAGGTATCCATCTCAAAACCAGAAGCACTTTTCCGGATGGCAAACAGCTCATCCAGCGGCCCGAAACGGTAGCGCATAAGATAGTTCAGGATCACTTCATCGTAAAATCCGCTCCGGTATACGTCCGAGGCCAGTGCCAGAAGTTCTTCGTCCTCCGCCATATCGCACCGCACGATCATACGGCTGGTAAGCTTTAACAGGCTTCGCATATCCAGCCCTTCAAATCCAAATTCTTCTATGATTCCGATTGCCTGCGGGAAAAGTCCTCTGGAGATCAGAACCGATAAAAGTGTTTCCCGGTCCACAAGCGCATATTCCCGGTAATCCATCTTTTTCAGGTAATCATCCAGATCTTCCCCGTGAATATGAGCAGCATAATAATCCAGGATTTTCCGGCGTACCTCTCTCTTATAATCGTCTGCAAATGCCTCTGATTCCACCAGACTCTGGAATATTTCCAGATTCTCGCGGCTGATGGGCACACTTTCGCAGTAGTGAAGCAGCACTCCCGGCTCTTTTACCCCAAGCTCCAGTACCTGCTCTACCAGCCTTTCTTCATCAAACATCTTTTTCAGGCTGTAATCTACCGTAGCACAGTAACGGCGCTGCTGCTCGTCCTGGAAAAGGATTACCGCATCGTCCGTATAGATTCTGGGATAAGCCACTCCCTGCACGCAGGAATACGTTTCCTCCTGCTTCATCTGGCTGTGGCGCACCGTCACATAGCGTACTTTTTTATCATCAAAAAACAGACGGCAGGTAAACATTTTGTGTGCAATTGCTTCCCCATCCTCCTTCTTTTTCGGATTCATAAGAAATTCCTGATAAAGGGAAGCATAATGCTCGTTCATCTTTCCCTCTGCCAGCTTTTTCCCGGCAAAATCCCGCATGCTCTGCATATAGCGCTCGTAGGCCACCGGCTCACTGTCCTTACATGCGATGACACTGGAATAGATGAATGCTTTCTTGGAATCTCCCAGTGTATCATTATTATAAGTAAAGTACATGAGCAGTGCCTTCGGAAGACTCTCCACGCAGGAGGTGTTCATGGTCTCCACGTAATACTCATAAAGTCTGGTCAGACGCAGGCCATGCTCCACAGCAAGGCTGTACCAGCGGAAATATTCCGGTTTTCTGGGATTGCCTTTCATAATGTATTTGCAGATCGCCTCAAGCGTATCATCGGAAGGATACTGGTCATAACCCATGGCCATGGCACGATAAATACTCTCATTGTAATTTTTTTCATATCCGGAAAGATAAGCCAGACGCATGGTCAGCTCTTCCGTCAGAAGATTCTTTTTGGCTGCAAAAAGGAACACCTGCCCCCAGAAGCTGTTCAGGCGGTGAAGCAGCGACATGTCTTTGCATACCCGCGTCCATGCCTCAAGATAAAGGAACGGGCTTTTGCAGCCACGCTCAAACTGCTCCTCCATAGCGAACAATGCCCTGGAAGGGGATACCTCGTAGGAGGGATCCATTTTCAGAAGCAGCCACAGTAAAAGGAAGCTGTCCCCTTTCTGCATGTAAAAATTCTGGATTCTGGAAAGCGCATGCTCTTTATCCCTGTACAGTCCGGTCATCAGACACAGATACAGATAAACGCCCGCAAACTCCAGGTCATCCTTTGTATAGGATTTATCCTGATATTCCTCCAGAATCTTTCTGGCTTCCTCATCATTTTTTTCCATATGGAGCAGCAGCGCCTCATACATCTGATATTCCGGGTATGTACACCCTGCTTCGTGGAGCTGGTTCAGCACAAAATGGCTGCTCGCTGTCCAGGTTCCGAAATCCATTCCGCACCCGGTTCTGTTCTTTTCTCCGTCCTTCCCGGATGCCTCTGCCGCTAGGTAACACAGATAATCCAGTGAATCCCTCAGCAGAGCCAGACGGTGCTTTTTTTCCACCACTTTTACATTGATTTCCACTTTGGGGCTCACAGATGCCACTACCTGATAGGTCAGCTCCTGGTATGGGCTTCTGACTACGATCTGCCCGAACTGATTCCCCTCTCCCAGCTTTTCTCTGTGAATCAGATATTCCACTTCATAATGGCTTCCGATAAAATCATCGTCCGTCACAACCTTCTTGGGCACTTCCAGGAATCCGCCCCGCGTCTCTATATCCAGCCGCAGATGTCCCCATCCGCTCTTCTGGATGTAAAAGGATTCCTGCACAGAGTCTGACACATTGTAAAAGGATTTCTCCGTCTCCTTCATGGAAATCGTTACTTTTTCCTTCTGACCCGATGCAATGAGAAATTCCTCAAGATGCTGGTACGTCACCGGCTGTCTGGACATTCCCTCGTACAGAGCCTTTTCCTTCGCATCCTTCCCTTGCATGATCATGGGAAAGCTTTTATCCGTAAATATCCGGAATGCTTCCCTGAAATCACGTTTTGCAATCTGAGTAAAAGCCTCCATGCTCTCCACTATGCCGGCAGAACTGCGTACCTCATCTTTTGCAATCTGTATCTCAAAGGAAAGTCTGTACTCGCCAATGCTGGTGGTGAAGCAAAGCCATCCCTCCAGTCTGTCTCCGGGCTTCAGGCCCTGTGCATCCACTCCATACGGAAGGCACACCGTAGTTCCGGAAAATTTTTCAAGGCCCGGTACCACACGCCTGTTTGAGGAAGTAACATATCCCCGGATTTTCCGGTTATCCTCTGTTCCCAGATAAACCTCGCATCTTCTGGTCTCACCTGCTTTCAGGGTAAGAACGATCTTCTCCTGAGAAAAAAGAAGCTGCGGCTGTTCGTATTCAAACTCTCCATTTAAAAGCTGTTCAATCTTTTTTTTCAAAATGGTTCACCTTATATCCTTCGTTTTATACGTTTGTGCTTTTCTCATTTTTTCCTGTATATAAACAATGATACACCACAAACAAAGTCTGTGGTGTATATTCTACAGCAATTCTGCAAATTTTTCAATGAGGATAGATTCAGAGATGCTTTTATTCTTCTCCAAACATCATATTGTCCATGTAAAATTCATTAAAGTCTTTATCCTTCGACAGGTTTACTTCCGAGGAAACTGCCGCAAGACGGGAAAGCGTATTTTTTCCCTCCGCATCTTTTAAGTATTTTACTGCGCCGGACAGGGAGCTGTTTCCCACTGCTTCGATCCGGTCACGGAATTCTCCCGGAAGCATGCCTATGGCAATTGCCTTATCTTTGTCCAGTTTATATCCGAATCCCCCCGCCAGATATACTCTTGAAACCTGTTCCTTTTCGATACCATAACGGAGCAGAAGTATTTCCACGCCTGCCCGCACAGCAGCTTTTGCGAGCTGGATTTCCCGGACATCCTTTGCCGTAAAAACAATCGTCCTGCCGTCCTCTGTCTGCGCCAGTGGAAAACCGTCATCAAAGTATTCCTCATCCATCAGTCCGGTTTCATCCACCAGGCCCTCTTTTACCAGTTCCATCGCCGTCTCCACCACTCCGGTTCCGCAGATTCCCACCGCCGGCTTGTCCTGGATAGTCCTGATCTCTGCCTTTCTGTCCCGAATGGTCACAGAACAGATCGCACCTTCGTTTATATTCGGACATTTTCTGCAGTCATGATGAGCCTTAAACACATTCTCATCCTCTGTCAGAACAAAGACCTGACAGGAGGTTTTGACAGGGTTATACATAAACCCGCTGCTGATTTCAATGCCAAATCTTTTTTTCAGCTCCAGCTGATCCCAGACTGCTTTCTGAACCTCCACGGGAATATCATGGGGGGCTTCCAGACGTTTCAGGATTCCCACTTTATGCTCCCTACAAATCTCCTGCAGCTTTTCCACCATCCGTCCTTCCAGGGAAAAAAGGGCTTCGTCTGCGATAGCATCGCAGAGCATCCCCTTTACATAATCCCCTTCCTGAAATCCTCTGGTGCTGCATTTACTGATCCCATCTCCGATACTGATGACCGCATAGATTACAGGCGTCCCTGCCTTATATTTTTTTGTCTCAATCCCTTCAGGCAGGGTTCCGAATCCCAGGATTCCGACAGGCTTTGTTAATTTCAGCATCTCCTCACAGATTTCTTCATATTCTTCTGACACTTCTTCATATACAGGACTGTCCTCATAACAGTCCATTGCTTTCAATACCGCACTTTTATTGAGCTTTGGAACAAGCCCTTCCAGTTCATAAAAATTCTCCATATCCATACTCCTGACGAAACAGATTCCATACAGTCCATGAAGGAACGTTCCTCACGTTCTGATACAAGTTTTGTTCTGCTGGATGAAAACCGGCAATACCTCACAAGTGTCCTGGATTCTTCTTTTTCCATGGAGTCTCAGGATATTGCAAAATTCCTGGAGTCTCAGGAAGAAGTCAATTTTTCCTCTTCCTCCTATCCAGTCATAAACAAAACCCGCTATTTTCAGATTGTGACCAATGCCAACGAAAACGGATGGTATCTTCTGAATCTCATTCCCATCGCTCTGGTTTTCCGTAACATCATTTCCGCCGCTTTATGGGGATGCCTGATTTTAATCGGAGTGACGGTTTTTGCCTTTTTTGTCTGTAAATATTTTGCCAGACGGCTGAACAGCCCTGTGGAAAATCTCACCAGACAGTTAAAAGAGAAGGGAATTACGCCTCAGTCCTTTTCCTCCGGCCCGAAAGAATTTCAAATGATTGTCTCGGCTCTTGCTTCCCTTCAGGAAAACAATAAAGCACTGCGTGCCATGCAGGACAAAAGCCGTTATTCCCTTACGCAGACCTTTCTGTACAAGTTGGTAACTGATCATCACATGGAGGCACCGATTTTGTTGAAATAAGATCTGGTGCAGGAGGTGGGGAGGATTAATCCCCCATCCTGAATGTCATTTCATAAGAAAATCTTTCTTCCTCCAGGCGGTATCTGGATT
>JALERH010000087.1 GCA_022764275.1 Blautia sp.
GTAGTGACTGCCACTTATGAATTGGGCGAAGGAATGCATGGAACCATTGGTATTATCGGACCCAAGCGTATGGATTATGAAAATGTGGTAGACAGTTTGAAGAAGTTAAAGGTCCAGCTTGATGATATGATTAATAAGAAAACATAGAAAGGCGGTAGAAAGCGTGTCAGAAGAAACGAAAAAAGAACCCGAAGTACAGGAAGAGACAGTTGACATCCCGGTGACTGACGGAAGCGAAGACGAGGCAGCAGATACGGCCGAGACCATGAACGAACCGAACCAGGAAGACAAATCCGGCGAGGAAACTCAGGCAGAATCAGAAAAAGAACCGGAGAAGGCAGAAGAATCAGAAAATGAATCCGATGCCGAACCGACAAAAAATGGAGACACAAAGACAAAAACCTCTTTCTTCGGAAAAAAGAAAAAAGAGAAAGATAAATTTGAACAGCAGATTGAAGAGCTTACCGACAGACTGAAACGAAGCATGGCAGAATTTGATAATTTCCGTAAACGTACGGAAAAAGAAAAAGCCAGCATGTATGTGATCGGAGCAAGAGATATCGTTGAGAAAATCCTTCCGATCGTGGACAACTTCGAGCGAGGCCTCGCACAGGCTCCTGAAGAGGACGCCTTCGCAGATGGCATGAAGATGATTTACAAACAGCTCATGACCGCACTGGATGAAATGGGTGTGAAGGCAATCGAAACTGTTGGCAAGGAGTTTGATCCGAACCTTCATAACGCAGTTATGCATGTGGAGGATGAAAACGTAGGTGAAAACATTATCGTGGAGGAATTCCAGAAAGGTTACACTTACAAAGACTTTGTGGTTCGCCACAGTATGGTAAAAGTAGCAAATTAAAGGAGGAAAATTATCATGGGAAAAATCATTGGTATTGACTTAGGTACAACAAATAGTTGTGTAGCAGTTATGGAAGGCGGTCAGCCGACCGTTATCGCAAATACAGAAGGTTCCAGAACAACCCCATCTGTTGTGGCTTTCACAAAGACTGGTGAGCGTCTGGTAGGTGAGCCTGCAAAACGTCAGGCAGTTACAAACGCAGAGAAGACGATCTCTTCCATCAAACGTGAGATGGGTTCTGATTATCGTGTAACAATCGATGGAAAGAAATATTCTCCACAGGAGATTTCCGCTATGATCCTTCAGAAACTGAAAAAAGATGCAGAGGGATATCTTGGAGAGCCTGTTACAGAAGCAGTTATCACAGTTCCGGCATACTTCAACGATGCTCAGCGTCAGGCAACCAAGGATGCAGGTAAGATTGCAGGTCTTGATGTAAAACGTATCATCAACGAGCCGACCGCAGCAGCTCTTGCATATGGTCTTGACAACGAAAAAGAGCAGAAGATCATGGTATACGACTTAGGTGGTGGTACATTCGATGTTTCCATCATTGAAATCGGTGATGGTGTCATCGAGGTTCTGGCTACCGCTGGTAACAACCGTCTGGGCGGCGATGACTTTGACCAGAGAATCACAGACTATATGCTTTCCGAGTTCAAGAGAACAGAGGGCGTAGACCTGAGCAATGATAAAATGGCACTTCAGAGATTAAAAGAGGCAGCAGAGAAAGCAAAGAAAGAGCTTTCCTCTGCAACGACTACAAACATCAACCTGCCATTCATCACAGCAACAGCTGAAGGTCCGAAGCATTTTGACATGAACCTTACAAGAGCAAAATTCGATGAGCTGACACATGACCTGGTAGAGAAAACAGCAGAGCCGGTTCGCCGTGCACTGTCTGACGCAGGACTGACTGCTTCTGAACTGGGTCAGGTACTTTTGGTTGGTGGTTCCACACGTATCCCGGCTGTACAGGAAAAAGTAAAACAGCTTACCGGAAAAGAGCCGAGCAAATCTCTGAACCCGGATGAGTGTGTTGCACTTGGTGCTTCCGTACAGGGCGGTAAGCTTTCCGGTGAGGCAGGCGCAGGTGATATCCTTCTTCTGGATGTAACTCCTCTGTCCCTGTCTATCGAGACAATGGGTGGTATTGCAACTCGTCTGATTGAGAGAAATACAACAATCCCGACCAAGAAGAGCCAGATCTTCTCTACAGCAGCAGATAACCAGACAGCCGTTGATATCAACGTTGTACAGGGTGAGCGTCAGTTTGCAAGAGATAATAAATCCCTCGGCCAGTTCCGTCTGGATGGAATTCCGCCAGCACGTCGTGGTGTTCCGCAGATCGAGGTTACCTTTGATATCGACGCAAACGGTATCGTAAATGTTTCTGCAAAAGACCTGGGAACAGGAAAAGAGCAGCACATCACCATCACCGCCGGTTCCAACATGTCTGATGCTGAAATCGACAAGGCTGTAAGAGAAGCGGCAGAGTTCGAGGCACAGGACAAGAAACGTAAAGAGGCTATCGATACCAAGAATAACGCAGACTCCATGGTATTCCAGGTTGAGAACGCACTGAAGGAAGCTGGCGACAAGCTGGATGCAGGTGACAAAGCTGCTGTTGAAAGTGACTTAAACGCATTAAAGGATCTTCTTGCAAAATATACAACCGCAGAAGAGCTTACTGATTCTCAGGTGGCTGAGATCAAAGCTGCTCAGGAGAAGATGATGGAAAGTGCTCAGAAACTCTTTGCAAAGATGTATGAAGCACAGAACCCACAGGGTGGCGCAGGTCAGGCTGGTCCGAACATGGGAGGAGCTTCCCAGGGCGGAAATGAAGCCGGCTATGGCGATGACGTGGTAGATGCAGATTATAAAGAAGTCTGATTGTAAATACAAAATAGTTAGGAATAAAGATCATGGCTGATAAAAGAGATTACTATGAAGTCCTCGGTGTCGACAAAAACGCCGATGAGGCAGCGCTGAAAAAAGCATATCGTCAGTTGGCCAAAAAATATCACCCGGATGTGAATCCGGGTGATAAAGAGGCTGAGGCAAAGTTTAAAGAGGCAACAGAAGCCTACAGCGTCCTGAGTGACCCAGACAAAAGGAGACAGTATGACCAGTTCGGCCATGCAGCCTTTGAAAATGGCGGCGGCGGAGCCGGCGGTTTTGGCGGATTTGATTTTTCCGGTGCAGACATGGGAGACATTTTTGGTGACCTGTTTGGAGATTTATTCGGCGGCGGAAGCCGCAGACGTCCGAATAATGGTCCATCCAAGGGTGCCAACCTTCGTGCGCGGATTAATATCACTTTCGAGGAAGCGGTTTTCGGCTGTGACAAAGAACTGGAGATTACGCTAAAGGATGAGTGTAAGAGCTGCCATGGAACCGGTGCAAAAGCCGGAACTTCTCCGGTAACCTGTCCGAAGTGTAATGGAGAGGGTCAGATTGTCTACACACAGCAGTCCATGTTCGGCATGGTGCGTAATGTACAGACCTGTCCGGACTGCCATGGAACAGGAAAGATCATCAAGGACAAATGCCCTGACTGTCGTGGTACCGGATATACCTCCAGCAGGAAAAAGATTCAGGTATCTGTTCCTGCCGGTATTGATAATGGACAGAGTATCCGCATCCGTGAAAAAGGCGAACCTGGTACAAACGGCGGACCGAGAGGTGACCTCCTGGTAGAGGTGAATGTTGCCCGCCATCCGATTTTCCAGAGACAGGATATGGATATTTATTCAACAGCACCGATTACCTATGCGCAGGCTGCATTGGGTGGAGACGTGCGTATCAGTACAGTGGACGGTGATATTTCTTACGAGGTGAAGCCGGGTACCCAGACCGATACCCGTATCCGCCTGAAAGGCAAAGGTGTTCCGTCTCTCAGAAATAAGAATATCCGTGGTGACCATTATGTAACGCTTGTTGTGCAGGTACCGACAGGACTGAATGAAGAAGCAAAGGAAGCCCTGCGTAAATTTGACGAGGCATGCGGCAATCGTCCTTCCGGCACAGGCAAGGCAGAATCAGGGGAAAAAACAGAGAAGAAGAAAAAGAGCTTTATGGATAAGCTGAAGGAAACCTTTGAGGAATAATCCCAAAAAGAATATGAGAAAAGAGGAGATATCCTCTTTTCTTTTTTTGCTTCTTATTGTATATTAAAAGTCAGTGGAAAAATACAGGGAAAATTCGGCAGTGAGATTCAGATGCTTTCCAGAGCCATTATTCTGAGCACGATTCTGTCGGTGATAACCATCCCTGCCGTGGTTGCTTTTGTTTAGCGGGAGAGAATATAGGGGGAGAAGAGAGACTTTCATACGTGACTGACATCGGAGGGAGACATTATTGAAAAAAGAGAAAAAGGGATTTCCGAAGAAGTATCTTCCAAAGTGGGCGATTCTTCCGTTGCTGTCGATTGTTGCGGTAAACTGTATGGTGTACTGGGGGAGCGCTCTGCTCACTTCCAATCGCTGTCATTTTGATTTTACTTTTGAATTTGACAGAGCGGTGCCATTGATACCGGACTTTATATGGATCTACATTCTGGCTTTTCCATTTTGGGCAGTGAGTTATATTCTGGCGGCGCAAAGGGGGAAGGAGACGTTCTACCGGTTTGTGGCTACAGACCTGACGGTACATCTGGCTTGCTTTATTCTGTTTTTATTGGTGCCGACTACGAATGTACGTCCGGAACTGGCAGGAAGCACCATTGCGGAAAAGATGCTTCAGTTTATTTATAATATGGATGGAGGAACCAGCCCATCCAACCTTTTTCCGTCTATACACTGCTATGTGAGCTGGCTGTGTTATCGTGGACTGAACGGGGCGAAGGAAATACCGAAATGGTACCAGAATTTTTCTCTGGTATTTGCAGTGTTGGTTATTATTTCCACGCAGGTATTGAAGCAGCATTATGTGGTAGATGCCGTTGCGGGGATAGCACTGGTGGAGATTGCCTGGAGATTTTATAATAAAAAAAGCAGATATCAGAGGATGCAGAATTTTTTTGAGAAACTGAATGGAATTATTTTAAAAATATAGATGGGAGAAATATTATGAAGTGGAATCGTTTTACCATTAAGACGAAAACCGAGGCAGAGGATGTGGTGATTTCCGCACTGGCAGATGTAGGAATTGAAGGCGTGGAAATTCAGGATAAACAGCCTCTGACAGAAGAAGATAAGGCACAGATGTTTGTGGACATTATGCCGGAAGGACCTGCGGATGACGGAATTGCTTATCTGAATTTTTATCTCGAGGAGGATGCGGATACGGAAAGTATCTTAAAAGATGTTCGTCAGGCTCTGGATGAAGTGCGAAGCTACATGGATATCGGAGAAGGAACCATTGAGGAATCCCAGACAGAGGACAAAGACTGGATCAATAACTGGAAGGAATTTTTCCATCAGTTTTACGTGGATGATATTCTCATCGTCCCATCCTGGGAGAAAGTAAAGGCAGAGGATAAAGATAAGATGATTCTCCATATTGATCCAGGTACGGCATTTGGCACAGGAATGCATGAGACAACGCAGTTGGTCATCCGTCAGCTAAAGAAATATGTGACACAGGATACCGAGATGCTGGACGTAGGAACCGGAAGCGGCATTCTGGGAATCGTGGCGTTAAAACTCGGAGCAAAGCATGTTGTGGGAACAGACCTGGATCCCTGCGCGATTCCTGCAGTGGCAGATAACAAAGAAGCAAACGGCATTGCTGACGCAGATTTTGATATGATGATCGGAAATATTATCGATGACAAAAAGGTACAGGATACAGTGGGATATGAGAAATATGATATCGTTACGGCAAATATCCTGGCAGATGTGCTGATTCCCCTTACTCCGGTGATCGTGCATCAGATGAAAAAAGGCGCTTACTATATTACTTCCGGAATTCTGGACGTGAAAGAGGATGTCGTGGTGCAGGCAGTAAAAGAAGCTGGTCTTACACTGGTGGAAGTGACACATCAGGGAGAATGGGTTTCCGTCACTGCCAGAAAGGATTGAGGCATGCAGCGCTTTTTTGTAAAGCCTTATCAGATTGAGGAAGAAAAACATCGGATCACTGTCACCGGAAGCGATGTAAATCATATGAAAAATGTACTTCGCATGCATACCGGAGAAGAAGTGTGGATCAGCGACGGAGAGGGAAAAGAATACCATTGTGTGATAGAGGCTTTTGAAGAAAATCAGGTTTTTCTCCACATCCTGTATGTTCAGGATGGAAATTATGAGCTGCCGAACCGGATTTATCTTTTCCAGGGACTTCCCAAGGGAGATAAGATGGAGCTGATCATTCAGAAAGCGGTGGAATTGGGTGCGTATGCGGTTATTCCGGTGGAGACAAAGCGCTGCGTGGTGAAGCTGGATGCAAAAAAAGCGGATAAAAAAGTCGCCCGTTGGCAGCAGATTTCTGAGAGTGCGGCAAAACAGTCAAAGCGTATGCTGGTGCCTGAGGTGATGCCTGTGATGCACTTTCGGGAGGCCCTTGCATTTGCGAAAGAATTGGATATTATCCTGATTCCGTATGAACTGGCAAAAGGAATGAAGGAGACAAAAGAGATGTTCCGAAGCATTGCACCGGGACAGTCTGTAGGAATCTTCATCGGACCGGAAGGCGGTTTTGATGAAACAGAGGTAAAAGAAGCTGTGGAGGCGGGAGCAAAGCCCGTTACCCTGGGAAAACGGATCCTGCGTACAGAAACCGCGGGCATGGCGGTTTTGTCTGTGCTGATGTTCTGGCTGGAAGAGGAATAAGAAGGAGCGAACAGATGGAAGCATATTTTGATAATTCCGCCACAACAAGATGCTATCGTGAGGTAGCGGACATTGTGATGAAAACGATGACGGAGGATTTTGGAAATCCCTCTGCCATGCATACAAAGGGTGTGGAAGCAGAGCAGTATGTCAGAAAATCTGCAGATGCGATTTCGCAGCTGTTAAAAGTCACCCCTAAAGAGATTCTGTTTACATCAGGAGGAACGGAGTCTGACAATCTGGCCCTTTTTGGAGCCGCCGAAGCAAATAAAAGAAGCGGTAATCATATCATTACCACTTCCGTGGAGCATGCAGCTGTAGGACAGCCCATAGAGCGCCTGGAGCAGATGGGGTATGAAGTCACCATCCTTCCAGTGGACGAGCGGGGAGTGGTAAAAATGGACGCTCTGGAAGCGGCTTTGCGGCCGGATACCATTCTGGTTTCCACCATGTATGTGAACAATGAGGTAGGAGCGGTGATGCCGGTAGAGGAGATCGGAAAGCTTGTCCATGAGAAAAGCCCAAAGGCTCTTTACCATGTGGATGCTATCCAGGCTTTTGGAAAGTACCGCATCTATCCGAAGAAACTGGGAATCGATCTTCTTGCTGTAAGCAGCCATAAGATTCACGGACCCAAGGGTGTGGGATTTTTATACATCAACGAAAAAGCAAAGGTTCAGCCACAGATTCTGGGCGGCGGACAGCAGAATGGCATGCGTTCCGGGACAGACAATGTTCCCGGAATCGCAGGACTTGGTGTGGCAGCGGAAATAATCTATACAGATTTTGACAAAAAGGTGGAGCATCTTTATCAGTTGAAGGAACGGCTGGCACAGGGACTTCTTGAAATGCAGGATGTCCTTGTAAATGGAATGGAACTCCGGGAAGGGGCACCACAGATTTTAAGCGCAAGCTTTATGGGAATCCGAAGTGAGGTGCTGCTGCATACCCTGGAGGAGCGGCAGATTTATGTATCAGCGGGAAGCGCATGCTCCAGCCATAAGAGAAAAGCAAGCGGTACTTTAAGTGCCATGGGAATGCCTGCGAAGCAGAAAGAAAGCACGCTGCGCTTCAGCTTTTCGGAGGAAAATACGTTTGAAGAAGTGGATTACTGCCTGGAGGTATTGCGGGAAGTTGTCCCCATGCTGAGAAGATATGCAAGACATTGATAAAGGAGAAAAGAATGACATTTCATGCACTATTGATTAAATACGCGGAAATCGCCATCAAGGGTAAAAACCGGTATCTGTTTGAGGATGCCCTTGTAAAGCAGATGAACATCGCTCTTTCCAAGGTGGAGGGAGATTTTAAGGTCGTAAAGGAGCAGGGCAGGGTGTATGTATTCTGCCCGGAAGAATACGATTTTGACGAAACTATAGCAGCACTGAAAACCGTATTCGGTATCGTATACATCTGCCCGGTTGTGATTTATGAGGATCAGGGCTTTGATCAGATGGCAGAAGATGTGGTGGAATATATGAAGGCTGTCCATCCGGGATACAGCGGAAGCTTTAAGGTTTACACCAGAAGAGCGAAAAAATCTTATCCGATTACTTCCATGGAAGTAAGTGCTCAGCTTGGCGGGAAGATTCTGGATGCATTTCCGCAGGCAAGTGTGGATGTACATGATCCGGAGCTGACCATTTCCGTGGAAATCCGGGAAAAAATTTATGTGTATTCCCGGACCATCAAGGGACCGGGAGGAATGCCGGTGGGAACCAATGGAAAGGCAATGCTGCTGCTTTCAGGCGGAATCGACAGTCCGGTGGCCGGATATATGATCGCCAAGCGCGGCGTAAAGATTGAGGCAGTATATTTCCATGCACCGCCATATACCAGTGAGCGGGCAAAGCAGAAAGTAATCGATCTGGCAAAGCTGGTGGCAAAATACAGCGGCCCGATTAAGCTTCATATCGTAAACTTTACAGATATCCAGCTGTATATATATGATCAGTGCCCACATGACGAACTGACCATTATTATGAGACGTTATATGATGAGAATTGCAGAGCATTTCGCGAAAAAGGACAACTGTCTGGGCCTGATTACAGGAGAGAGTATCGGGCAGGTGGCAAGCCAGACCCTGCAGAGCCTGGCAGCGACAAATGAGGTTTGTACGCTTCCTGTTTATCGTCCGGTCATTGGATTTGACAAACAGGAAATCGTGGAACGCTCCTGGGAAATCGGCACCTACGATACTTCGGTTCTTCCTTATGAGGACTGCTGTACGATTTTTGTGGCAAAACATCCGGTAACAAAACCGAATCTCAAAGCAATCCAGCGTTCCGAGGAAAAATTGGCTGAAAAAATTGACCAGCTTATGGAAGAAGCGTTAAATACCACAGAAGTGATCGAAGTGCGGTAAGAAAAAAAGCCTCCGCCATAACAATCTGACACGGCTGTTATGGTGGAAGCATTAAAAAAAGAGGAACTGCGGACAGTTCCTCTGGCGGCTGCATGGATTATTCAACCGTGTATTTCTGGATGATTTCCATCACGCTGTCAAGAGCAGATCCGTCAGCATGGATGTTCAGGTCAATCGGCTTGGATAAGTCTAAGCTGAAGATGCCCATGATAGATTTAGCATCGATCACATATCTGCCGGATACTAAATCAAAATCGCAGTCAAATTTGCTGATTTCATTCACAAATGCTTTCACTTTATCGATAGAGTTCAGTGAGATTCTTACTGTTTTCATTGAGATAACCTCCCTTGAATATTTACTGGTTGTTTTTACAGTTTTCATCTTACCTGCCTGTCTGATAAAAGTCAAGGTGAAAAGAGATAAAAAATTCTTAAAGAATTAGTGAAAATGTATAAAGATTAAACGAAAAGCAGAGGATAGCATGAAAAAAAAGGTCGCATTACACAACCTGGGGTGCAAGGTGAATGCCTACGAGGTGGAAGCCATGCAGCAGCTTCTGGAACAGGCGGGATACGAAATTGTCCCGTTTGAGCCGGGGGCGGATGTCTATGTCATCAACACCTGCACTGTAACGAATATCGCGGATCGCAAGTCCCGACAGATGCTTCACAAGGCAAAAAAAATGAATCCGGATGCCATCGTGGTGGCTACAGGCTGTTATGCCCAGACAGACAAAGGGCATCTCGATACGGATGATGCCGTGGATCTGATCCTGGGAAATAATCAGAAGAAAAATATTGTAGAGGCGCTGGCTGAATATGGGGCAGCACATGAAAAACAGTCCCATATTATTAAAATCAATCAGACAAAGGAATATGAGGAGCTTTCCATCCGTCGTACTGCGGAGCATGTCCGTGCCTATATTAAGGTTCAGGACGGGTGCAATCAGTTTTGCACCTATTGCATTATTCCCTATGCGAGAGGAAGAGTGAGAAGCCGTGAGCTGGATAAGATTATGGATGAGGTAACCGCACTGGCGAAAGTCGGGTACCAGGAGGTGGTGCTTACCGGAATCCATCTGAGCTCCTATGGTGTGGATTTCCCGCCTGAGAAAAAGGAAAATCTCCTGACGCTGATTCAGGCAGTCCATGAGATAGAAGGAATTAAGAGAATCCGCCTTGGTTCTCTGGAACCGGGCATTGTAACAGAAGATTTTGCACGGGAAATTTCTGCCCTTCCCAAGGTTTGCCCGCATTTCCATCTTTCCCTGCAAAGTGGCTGCGATGCTACCCTCGCCAGGATGAACCGCAGGTATCGTTCAGGAGAATACCGGGAGCGCTGTGAACTTTTGCGGAAATATTATGGCAATCCGGCACTGACGACGGATGTGATCGTGGGATTTCCTATGGAGAGCGAGGAAGAATTCCGGGAATCCTATGAGTTTGTGGACAGCATCCATTTTTATGAAACACATATTTTCAAATATTCCAGACGTCAGGGGACAAAAGCTGCGGCAATGGAAGGACAGCTTACTGAGGCGGTAAAAGCAGAGCGCAGTGACAAAATGCTGGAAATGCATCATCGTCATGCCGCGGAGTACGAAAAGTCCATGCTGGGAAAGATTCTGGAAGTCCTTCTGGAGGAAGAAGTGGCCATAGACGGCCGGACATATTATCTGGGGCATAGCCGTGAGTATGTAAAGACAGCCGTAGAAAAACAGGAAGGCTATGGAGTAAATGATATTGTAAAGGTACAGGCCGAAGCTTTCCTGGAGCAGCATACACTGCTTGGAAAACCTGTATAATGTGGTCCTGCCGGCTGCTGGACCGGCAGCGCGCTGTGACAGCGCATAAAGTTTTGATTGTAATTTATACAGAATTATATTAGAATAGAAAAGAACTAACGTATCTGTGAAGGTACTGAACGGACACGAAATAAGGATAAGGACGTGAGAGAGAATGGCAGAGAGTAATCTGGGAAATACCCAATATTTCAGAACAAAGCCGGATCAGGAGCTGGAGGTCAAGGAAATCCTGAATCTGGTTTATAACGCAATGGAGGAAAAGGGCTACAATCCTGTGAACCAGATTGTAGGCTACATCATGTCTGGTGACCCCACTTATATCACCAGCCATAATGGGGCGAGAAGCATGATCATGAAGGTTGAGCGTGATGAACTGGTAGAAGAACTGCTGACCGAGTATATTAAGAACAGATCCTGGGAACGCTGAAGATGAGAGTTCTGGGGTTGGATTACGGATCAAAGACAGTGGGTGTTGCAGTGAGCGACCCAATGGGGCTGACTGCGCAGGGAGTAGAAACAATCTGGCGTAAACAGGAGAATAAGCTGCGCCAGACACTGGCACGGATAGAGGAACTGGTTTCGGAGTATCAGGTAGAGCGAATCGTGGTGGGATATCCGAAAAATATGAATAATACTGTCGGAGAGCGGGCCTTAAAATCTCTGGAATTTAAAGAAAAACTGGAGAAGCGGACAGGTCTGCCTGTTGTGATGTGGGACGAGCGGCTGACTACCGTGGAGGCTGAACGTACATTGATGGAAGCCGGAGTGAGACGGGAAAACCGGAAACAGTATCTGGACGAGTTGGCAGCCGTTTTTATTTTGCAGGGCTATCTGGACTCTCTGGGCATGGAAAAATGATCAAGTACGAATAAGGAAGAGAATAAATGGAAAAAATTAAATTTCAGACCGAGGACGGAATAACAGAATTTTATGTAGAGGAACAGACGACAATTGCAGGGGTGACCTATCTGCTGGTGTCGGACTCTGCAGAGGACGAGGCAAATGCCTATATATTAAAAGATGTTTCAGGAACTGAGAGCCAGGAAGCCTGCTACGAGATGGTAGAGGACGAGGACGAACTGCTGGCTGTTTCCCGGGTTTTTGAACAGATGTTAGACGACGTGGATCTTGAAATGTAAAAAAGAAGACGGTTCATCCCGGTACCGTGAGATTAAAAAGGAGCGGAGCAGGCAAAGGGTGTCTGTTTGGCATTGAGGGGTGAACTGCGCGAAAAATTGGAGGACAATTGATTGAAGAGCGAAAATAATAACTATAGTAAGGGCGGCAGCGGAAATGCTGCTATGAGCGGAGTGCGAAAACAGAAAAATTACAGATATAAACCACAGATGAAATCCGGAAACAGTAAATCTGTTTCAGATAAAAGTTTGAAGAGCAGCAAGAACCCGATTAAAACTCAGGTAAAGAGCCAGATGAAAAATGTGGCGAAGCGTGCATATAAAGGAAATGGCAACAAATTAAAGATTATTCCTCTGGGAGGCCTTGAGCAGATCGGTATGAACATCACGGCCTTTGAGTATGGTGACAGCATCGTAGTAGTGGACTGTGGACTTTCGTTCCCGGAGGACGATATGCTGGGCATCGATCTGGTTATTCCGGATGTCACATATTTAAAAGAGAATATTTCCAAGGTAAAGGGCTTTGTCATTACTCATGGACATGAGGATCACATCGGAGCACTGCCTTATGTGTTAAAGGAAGTCAATGTACCGATTTATTCCACAAAACTGACCCTTGCCCTGATCGCAAATAAATTAAAGGAGCATAACCTTACCCGTTCCACGAAACTGAAAGAGGTAAAGCATGGACAGGTAATCAATCTGGGTGAATTTTCTATCGAATTCATTAAGACAAACCACAGTATCCAGGATGCTTCCGCACTGGCAATCTATTCTCCGGTGGGAATCGTTGTGCATACAGGGGACTTTAAGGTGGACTATACACCGGTATTCGGGGATGCCATCGACCTGCAGCGTTTTGCAGAGATTGGGAAAAAAGGTGTCCTGGCTCTGATGTGTGACTCTACGAATGCGGAGAGACCGGGATTTACCATGTCTGAACGGACAGTGGGACGTGTCTTTGAAAACCTGTTTAATGAGCATAAGACATCCCGTATTATCATTGCTACGTTTGCATCCAATGTGGACCGTGTACAGCAGATCATCAATACTGCTTACCGTTTTGGCAGGAAGGTAGCGGTAGAAGGACGCAGCATGGTGAATGTTATCACGACGGCCGCAGAGCTTGGCTATCTTCGTGTTCCGGATCAGACGCTGATCGACATTGACCAGGTAAAGAACTATCCGGATGAACAGCTTGTGCTGATTACGACAGGAAGCCAGGGAGAGTCCATGGCAGCGCTTTCCCGTATGGCAGCCAACATTCATAAAAAAATCACCATTAAGCCAAATGATGCCATTATTTTCAGCTCCCATCCGATTCCGGGAAATGAAAAAGCAGTATCCAAGGTCATCAATGAGCTTTCCATGAAAGGAGCAAAGGTCATCTTCCAGGATGCCCATGTTTCCGGACATGCCTGTCAGGAGGAAATTAAACTTCTGTATTCCCTGGTGCGTCCGAAATATGCCATCCCGGTTCATGGAGAATACCGTCATCTGACCGCTCAGAAGCATATCGTGGAGGAACTGGGATATGCGGATGAGAATATCTTTATGCTGGCTTCGGGGAATGTTCTGGAAATGGATGAGCAGAGTGCAGAGGTTACCGGTTCTGTTCATACAGGAGCAATCCTGGTGGATGGTCTGGGGGTTGGCGATGTGGGAAATATCGTTCTGCGCGACCGCCAGCATCTTGCAGAGGACGGCATCATGATCGTGGTTATGACGCTGGAGCGTCACAGTAATGTAGTTCTGGCCGGACCGGATATCGTTTCCCGTGGATTTGTCTATGTAAGAGAATCCGAAGATCTCATGGACCACGCAAGGGAAGTGGTGGAGAACGCGTTGGATGGATGCCTGGAGCGGAATATTACCGACTGGGGAAAAATCAAGACAAGTGTGAAGGATGCCCTCAGCGATTACCTGTGGAAACGTACCAAGAGAAGTCCGATGATATTGCCGATCATCATGGAAGCATAGGCACATCGTCAGAGCTGCCTGTCAGGCAGGCTTGCTGCATGCACATGGTATTTGGAGGAAAGTATGGACGAAATTACAAAATGCATAAATGCACTCCTCGCTGCTGTTAAAGACAGCGAGGAGTACCGAACCTACAAAAAACAGGAAGAGATTCTGAGCAGAAATCCGGAACTGTGGCAGCGCGTGGATCAGTTCCGCTCCAACAATTTCAAGCTTCAGAATGAGGCGAACAGAGATGAACTGTTTTCCGTGGTGGAGCAGTTGTCCAGAGAGTCCAAGGAGCTTCGGAGGATTCCGGAAGTAAATGCATTTCTTGATGCGGAGCTTGCACTTTGTAAGCTGCTGCAGAGAATCTGCAGGAGTCTGACAGAAGGAATCGACATGCATGTTCCGGAGTTATAGTAAGGGAGGATATTATGGGAAATACGAGAGATCAGGTGGGAAAGGCCGGGCTGGTCATTGCCGGGGGTGTGTTCCGTACCGCCCTGTATATCTGTGTTGCAGTGTTGATCTTTTGGGGCGGAAAAACCGCTTATCAGTTTGGGTATAATGTTTTTGATCAGCAGGCTATAAGCCCCGGAGCTGGTCAGGAGGTGACCGTGGTGATCCAGGAAGGTTCCTCTGTGTATGACATTGGCAGGATACTGGAAAGCAAGGGACTGATCGAAGATGCAAAGGTTTTTTACGTCCAGGAAAAGCTTTCAAATTATAGAGGAAAGCTGAATGCCGGTACATATCTTTTGAGTACAGCTTATACACCTACCAGAATCATGGGGATTCTGGCTGGGGATGAGGAACAGGAAGGAGTAAGCAGCCAGTGATCGTCGATGAGAGGATGCGCACCTATATCAATTCCCTGGATATGGGGAACACTCCGTTTCTTGAGAAACTGGAGCAGGAGGCCATCTCTGACAGAGTGCCCATAATCCGAAAGGAAATGCAGAGTTTTTTAAAGGTTCTGCTTGCCATTTTGCGGCCTGTACGGATACTGGAGGTGGGAACAGCCATTGGTTTTTCCTCACTTCTTATGTGCGAGTACGGACCTGAAAATCTGGAGCTTGTTACTATAGAAAATTATGAAAAAAGGATTCCACTGGCAAAGGAAAACTTTAAAAAAGCCGGGAGAGAGTCCCAGATTACTCTGATGGAAGGAGATGCCGGTGAGATTTTAGCAGGTCTTTCCGGTTCCTTTGATCTGATCTTTATGGATGCTGCAAAAGGGCAGTATATCCATTGGCTGCCCGATGTGCTTCGCCTGATGCACCCAGGCAGCGTTCTTGTTTCTGATAATGTGCTTCAGGAAGGGGAGATTATTGAGTCCCATTATATCGTGGAGCGCCGCAACCGCACCATATATAAAAGGATGCGGGAGTATCTGTATGAATTAAAGCATCATCCGCTTCTGGAAACTTCAATCCTGCCATTGGGAGACGGAGTGACTGTGAGCGTGAAAAAAGAGGAAATTGATCATCATGAAAAAACCTGAATTGCTGGTCCCTGCCAGCAGCCTGGAGGTATTGAAAATCGCGGTTATGTTCGGGGCCGATGCTGTGTATATCGGGGGAGAGGCCTTTGGACTGCGTGCAAAAGCCAAGAATTTTTCCCATGAGGACATGGAGGCGGGAATTGCCTTTGCCCATGAGCATGGAGTGAAGGTTTATGTGACCGTGAATATCCTGGCACATAACTATGATCTGCCGGGAGTGCAGGAATATCTGAAAGAACTGAAGGATTTGAAGCCGGACGCACTGATCATTGCAGATCCGGGGATTTTCACGTATGCCCGGGAAATCTGTCCGGAAATCGAGTGCCATATCAGTACCCAGGCAAATAACACCAATTATGAAACCTATCGCTTCTGGTACAAGCTTGGTGCAAAGCGCGTGGTGACTGCCAGAGAGCTTTCCCTTAAGGAAATCCGGGAAATCCGTGCTCACATTCCGGAGGATATGGAAATCGAGACTTTTGTCCATGGGGCAATGTGCATTTCCTATTCCGGAAGATGTCTTCTCAGCAATTACCTGGTGGGAAGAGATGCCAACCAGGGAGCCTGCACCCATCCCTGCCGATGGAAATACTCCATCGTGGAGGAGACAAGGCCCGGGGAATATATGCCTGTCTTTGAAAATGAAAGAGGAACCTATATTTTTAACTCCAAGGATCTGTGTATGATCGAACATATGGACGATATCCTGACAAGCGGTATCGACAGCCTGAAGATTGAGGGGCGTATGAAAACTGCCCTTTATGTGGCTACCGTGGCGCGTACCTATCGGAAAGCAATCGACGATTATCTGGAAAGCCCGGAGAAATACCAGGCAAACATGCCCTGGTATCAGGAACAGATTTCAAACTGTACCTACCGGCAGTTTACTACCGGATTTTTCTATGGAAAACCGGATGAGAACACCCAGATTTATGACAACAATACCTATGTGAAGGAATATACGTATCTTGGGTTTGCCGAGGCCATTGATGAAAGAGGCCTGGTACAGATTACCCAGAGAAATAAATTTACGGTGGGAGAAACCATTGAGGTGATGAAGCCAGACGGGGAGAATCTTCCGGTAACCGTAAAGGCAATCTACGATGAGGAGGGCAATTCCGTAGAAAGCGCACCTCATCCCCAGCAGAAGCTGTTTGTGGATCTGGGAGACGGAATTGATGTTTATGATATTCTCAGACGCGGGGAAATGAAATAAGAAAATGGAATAATAGAAAGGCTGGCACAGGAAAAAGATGTGCCAGCTTTTATTTTTCCGGAAACAGGCTGCGGAGCTTGAGCAGAGCGTTTTTTTCGATACGGGATACATAGGAGCGACTGATGTGAAGACGTTTGGCTATTTCCCTTTGCGTCTGCTCCTCTTCTCCGAAAAGTCCGAATCGGCAGCAGATGACCTGATATTCCTTTGGCGTCAGCGTGGATTTCATGGAATTTAGCAGATAAGAAACATCTTCCCTTGTGGAATAATCCTCCACAACATCTACCGGGGGACTTTCAATCACATCCAGCAAGCTGATTTCGTTGCCTTCCTTATCTGTACCGATTGGTTCATATAGAGAAACCTCACGGGAATGTTTCTTTTTTGAGCGAAGCATCATGAGAAGTTCATTATCAATACATCTGGCCGCATAGGTGGACAGCCGAACGGATTTACAGGAATCAAAGGTGGAGATGGCTTTGATCAGACCGATGGTACCGATGGAGATGAGATCATCCATTTCCACGTCCGTACCCTGGTATTTCTTTACCACATGAGCCACGAGACGCAGATTACGTTCGATGAGAATATTTTTTGCTTCCAGATCACCCCTCTGGTATTGCTGAAGATAGAATTGCTCCTCGGCCAGTGTCAAAGGTTTTAAAAAGGTTTTCAAATCTTCACCTCAAAGGGGATTTGTATATAGTTTATGTAAAGGACGGGCTTTTCGTGCTTTTCCAACTTTGATTTACAAATTGTCCTTTTGAGAGTAAAATAGCATTATCAGGATACACGAAAACTTTCCGGACAGGAGAAATGTCCGGTGCGAGAAAGGAATCATATGAAAGTAGTATTACAGAATCTGACAAAGAAATTTCCCAGCCGTAACAGAAAAGTCCGCGAGGAAGTTGTTGCGGTCAATGATTTTTGTTTTGAAATACCGGATGGAAAGCTGGTGGGGCTTCTTGGACCGTCCGGATGCGGAAAAAGTACGACACTTAGTCTTTTGTGCGGGCTGCAAAAGCCTACCAGCGGCAGAATCTTTTTCGGGGAGGACGATGTGACCGAGCTTCCGGCGGAAAAAAGAGGAGTAGGAGTGGTGTTTCAGAATTATGCCCTTTATCCTCATCTCACCGTCAGACAGAATATCCTGTTTCCTCTGGAAAATTTAAAAGGAGCGGAAAAACTGACGAAGACGCAGATGCTGGAGAAAGCAAATGAGGCGGCAAAGCTTGTCCAGATTGATGACCTCATGGACCGTAAACCGAGCGAGCTTTCCGGTGGTCAGCAGCAGAGGGTGGCAATCGCCCGTGCCCTGGTGAAAATGCCCCGGGTGCTTTTGCTCGATGAGCCGCTTTCCAATCTGGATGCAAGGCTGAGGCTGCAGACGAGAGAGGAAATCCGGAGAATCCAGAAGGAGACAAAGATCACCACAGTTTTTGTAACCCATGACCAGGAGGAGGCTATGAGCATTTCCGACATGATCGTGGTGATGAAGCAGGGCGTCATTCAGCAGATCGGAAAACCGCAGGAGGTCTACGACAGTCCGGCGAATCTGTTTGTGGCAAAGTTTCTGGGAACTCCGCCCATTAATGTTTTCCGTGGTGAAATTAAAGACGGCAGGCTGTACATAGGGGAGAATGCGCTGTTTCCGGTGAAAGGCATTCCAGGCCAGGAGGTTTTTGTGGGAATCCGGCCGGAAGGATTTGTCCTTGATGAAAACGGGCCGCTTGTATGCAGACTTGGAGGAGTGGAAGTGATGGGACGCGACATCAGTGTCGTTTCTACACATAAAGCATCTGAAAACTCCAATATCCGCGCCATTATCAGTGCAGAAAACAAAGTGGATACCAGCTCGCAGACTGTACGTTTTTCCGTGAAGCAAAGTAAAGTGTTTGTATTTGCGAAAAAGACAGAAGAACGAATTTATTTTGATATGGACTGAGACAGGAGAACGGAAAATGGATAAAAAAAATTGGAAAGGCTGGCTGTACCTTTTGCCGGCAATTCTGTTTCTGGGCGTTTTTATGGTATATCCTCTGATCGATGTTTTTGTGTATTCTTTTGAAGAAGGATATAACTTTGCTTCCCAGACGTATTATGGTACGGGAACCTATAACTACTCCTATATTTTGCATGATCCTTATTTTTTACAGGCAGTACAGAATACCTTCCTTCTGGTCATTATCACTGTGCCTGTTTCCACAGGACTTGCGCTTTTGATTTCCGCAGGGCTAAGCTCCATCAAACCACTCAGGGAATTGTATCAGACCATCTATTTTCTGCCGTATGTGACCAATACGCTGGCGGTGGGGCTGGTATTTATGATCCTGTTTAAAAAGACAGCTTACACGGATGGACTTGTGAATCTGATGCTTCAATGGTTCGGAGCAGGACCGGTTGATTTTATTGACGGTCCCTACTGGGCGAAAATGTTTGTGCTGTGTTTTTACACGATCTGGGTGGTAATGCCCTTTAAGATCCTGATCCTGACCAGTGCACTGGCTTCTGTAAACCAGGATTATTACAATGCCGCAAAGGTGGATGGCACTTCGAAATTCCGGATATTCCTCAAGATCACGCTTCCGATGATCTCTCCGATGCTTTTTTATCTGATCATTACCGGTTTTATCGGAGCCTTTAAGGCATACAGCGATGCAGTCGCCCTGTTCGGAACGGATCTGAATGCAGCGGGAATGAACACCATTGTGGGTTATGTGTACGATATGCTTTATGGAAACAGCGGCGGATATCCGTCCTATGCATCGGCTGCGGCGATCATTCTGTTTGTCATCGTACTGACCATCACATGCATCAACTTACTGGTAAGCAGAAAAAAGGTTTATTATTCATGAGGACGAAAATATGGGGAAACAAGTTGATTTTGAAAAAATGGAGAAATCTGCCAGGATTTGGGACCGGGTCAGAAAAATCATTACTTAC
>JALERH010000094.1 GCA_022764275.1 Blautia sp.
AAAGGTATCAAGTATGCTGATGAAGTTATCAGACGCAAAGTTGGTAAGACTGGTAAGAAATAATTAAGGAGAGTGAGAAAATGATTAGTAAAGCATCCAGAGCGGACATTCGTCAGAATAAGCATAGAAGATTGCGTCATCATTTAAGCGGAACTGCTACAACTCCTCGTTTAGCTGTATTCCGTTCCAACAAGCATATGTATGCACAGATCATTGATGACGTTGCAGGCAAAACTTTAGTATCAGCTTCTACTCTTCAGAAAGATGTAAAAGCTGAGCTTCAGAACACCGATGATGTTGCAGCAGCAGCATATCTTGGAACCGTAATCGGCAAAAAAGCTATCGAAGCAGGTATCGAAAAAGTTGTATTTGACAGAGGCGGTTATATCTACCACGGAAAAGTCAAAGCACTGGCAGATGCAGCTAGAGAAGCTGGACTGAAATTCTAAAGGGAGGAAAATCGCACATGAGACGTAATCTTATTGATGCTAGTCAGTTAGAGTTAGAAGATAAAGTAGTATCAATTAAACGTGTAACCAAGGTTGTTAAGGGCGGTCGTAACATGAGATTTACAGCTTTAGTAGTTGTAGGTGACGGCAACGGACACGTTGGTGCAGGTTTAGGAAAAGCAGCCGAAATTCCTGAAGCAATCCGCAAGGGAAAAGAAGATGCAATGAAAAAATTAGTTACCGTAGCAAGAGATGAGAATGGTTCCATTACACACGACTTCGTGGGCAAATACGGAAGCGCTGAGATGCTTCTGAAGAGAGCTCCGGAAGGTACTGGTGTTATCGCCGGCGGCCCGGCTCGTGCCGTTATCGAGTTAGCTGGTATTAAGAATATCCGTACCAAATGTATGGGTTCCAGAAATAAGCAGAACGTTGTTCTTGCAACCATCGAGGGATTAAGACAGTTAAAGACTCCGGAAGAAGTTGCAAAACTTCGCGGAAAATCTGTTGATGAGATTCTGGCTTAAGGAGGAAAACGAAAATGGCAGGCAAATTAAAAGTTACATTAGTTAAATCTCCGATTGGCGCAGTTCCGAAGCATAAACTGACTGTAAAGGCTATGGGTCTTACAAAAATGCACAAAACAGTTGAGATGCCGGACAATGCGGCAACCAGAGGAATGATTCAGCAGGTTCAGCACCTGGTAAAAGTAGAAGAAGCATAAGAATTTAATACTAAAAGGAGGTGCCAAAATGGAATTATCAAACTTAAGACCAGCAGAAGGTTCTAAGCACAGCGATAACTTCAGAAGAGGCCGTGGACATGGTTCCGGAAACGGTAAAACAGCCGGTAAAGGACACAAAGGACAGTTAGCACGTTCCGGTCACAAGAAACCGGGATTTGAAGGTGGTCAGATGCCTTTATACAGACGTCTGCCGAAGAGAGGTTTCACAAACAGAAACTCTAAAGAGATCATTGCTATCAACGTAGACGTTCTGAACCGTTTTGAGGACGGCGCAGAGGTAACTGTTGAGAGCTTACTTGCAAGCAGAGCAATTTCCAAAGCCGGAGACGGTGTGAAGATTCTTGGAAACGGTGAGCTGACAAAGAAACTGAACGTTAAAGTAGATGCTGTCAGCGAATCTGCTAAAGCAAAAATTGAAGCTGCTGGTGGTACAGTAGAGGTGATCTAATGTTTGAAACTCTTAAAGATGTTTTTAGAGTAAAAGAGATGAGACGCAAACTTCTCTACGTGTTGTGGATGATTCTTGTTATTCGAATCGGTTCACAGCTTCCAGTACCGGGAGTTGACAGCGATTTTTTCAAGGATTGGTTTGCTAGTAATACCGGGGACGCATTTAATTTCTTTGATGCGTTCACCGGTGGTTCCTTTAGCGAGATGTCCATTTTTGCTTTGAACATCACGCCATATATTACATCCTCTATTATCATGCAGCTTCTTACCATTGCCATTCCGGCTCTGGAGGAGATGCAGAGAGATGGAGAAGAAGGCAGAAAGAAGATTACAGCCATCACCCGTTATGTGACAGTTGGTCTTGCGCTGTTTGAATCTGTTGCTATGGCAATCGGCTTTGGACGTCAGGGTCTGATTCCGAATATGAACTTCTTTAAAGGCTTTACAGTAGTTGCCTGCCTTACTGCAGGTTCTGCTATGCTGATGTGGATTGGTGAGCGTATTACAGAAAAAGGAATAGGAAATGGTATTTCTATTGTACTTACTGTAAACATTATCTCACGTGTTCCCAGTGATTTAGGTCTTCTTTATGAGAACTTCATCAAAGGTAAGACGATTGCAAAAGGCTTGCTTGCAGGTCTGATTATCGTTGCCATTATTGTGGTAATGGTAATATTTGTCCTGATTCTGAATGGTGCAGAGAGAAGAATCCCTGTTCAGTATTCCAGGAAAATGGTTGGCAGAAAGATGATGGGTGGTCAGACCACAAATATTCCTCTGAAAGTCAACACAGCTGGTGTTATTCCGGTTATCTTTGCTTCTTCTATTATGTCTTTCCCGAATATCATTGCCCAGTTAGCTGGCAAGGGTAACGGTACAGGTATCGGAAGCGAGATCCTGAGAGGATTGTCCTCTAACAACTGGTGTAATCCAAATCAGCTTCAGTATAGCTGGGGACTTCTTGTTTATATTGTTTTGTGTGTGTTCTTCGCATACTTCTACACTTCCATTACCTTTAATCCATTGGAAGTTGCAGACAATATCAAGAAACAGGGCGGCTTCATTCCTGGCATTCGTCCGGGAAAACCGACGTCAGATTATTTGACTAAAATCTTAAATTATATTATATTTATAGGTGCAGTAGGCCTGATTATTGTTGCTGTCATTCCGTTCTTCTTTAACGGTGTGTTTGGAGCTAATGTTTCCTTTGGCGGTACTTCCATCATCATTATTGTTGGTGTTATCCTGGAGACTGTGAAGCAGATTGAATCCCAGATGCTTGTCCGCAATTATAAAGGCTTTCTGAACGAGTAAATCAGTAATTAAGGTTGTGGTGCCGGGCACTGCAGCCTTGATTACGTAGTATGCAGGGAAGGGTGCAGTTTGCACGCTTCCTGCGTTGCTAAAATGGAGGGTATATTTTATGAGAATTATTATGTTGGGTGCACCAGGCGCCGGAAAAGGAACTCAGGCAAAGAAAATTGCTGAGAAATATGGAATTCCGCATATTTCTACAGGAGATATTTTCCGTGCAAACATCAAAAATGGAACAGAGCTTGGCAAGAAAGCAAAAACTTACATGGATCAGGGACTTCTTGTTCCGGATGAGCTGACCTGTGATCTGGTTGTGGACAGAATTGGACAGCCGGATGCTCAGAAAGGCTATGTACTGGACGGTTTTCCAAGAACCATTCCGCAGGCTGAATGCCTGACGGATGCCCTGAATAAACTGGGCAGCAAAATTGACTATGCAATTGATGTAGATGTTCCGGACGAGAACATCGTAAACCGTATGGGTGGAAGACGTGCCTGCTTAAAATGCGGCGCTACCTATCACGTTGTATACGCAGCACCTAAGACAGAAGGTGTGTGTGATGCATGTGGCGAGAAGCTTGTGCTTCGCGATGATGATAAGCCGGAAACTGTACAGAAACGTCTGAATGTATATCATGAGCAGACACAGCCGCTCATCGATTACTATACAAATCAGGGCGTATTAAAGACAGTAGATGGAACCAAAAACCTGGAAGAGGTATTTGGTGATATCGTTGCTATCCTTGGTGAATAGAATAGAGGATATAAAGTAATATGTCAGTTTCAATTAAAACAGCACATGAAATTGAACTTATGAGGGAAGCCGGGCATCTTCTGGAAAAAGTCCATGATGGCCTTATCCCTTATATCAAACCGGGGGTCAGCACAAAAGAGATTGACCGGATTGGAGAAGAGATGATCCGCTCAATGGGCTGTATCCCAAACTTTTTGAACTATGGAGGCTTTCCTGGCTCCTTCTGCATCAGCCTGAATGATGAGGTGGTCCACGGAATTCCTTCGGAAGACAAGATTATCCAGGATGGGGATTTGGTAAAGATTGATGCCGGACTGATCTATAAGGGGTATCATTCTGACGCAGCCCGCACCTATGCCGTAGGCGAGGTTTCCAATGATGCACGAAAGCTTATGGATGTGACCAGAGAATGCTTTTTCGAGGGAATAAAGTTTGCGAAAGCAGGAAATCATCTGAATGATATTTCGGCTGCAATCGGAAATTATGCTGCGAAACACCGATATGGCGTGGTTCGTGATTTAGTAGGCCATGGAATTGGCACGCACCTTCACGAAGATCCGCAAATCCCTAATTTCCCTCAGAGACGCAGGGGAGTTCGACTGATTCCAGGCATGACACTTGCCATAGAGCCCATGATCAACATGGGAAGGGCAGATGTGGAATGGCTGGATGACAACTGGACAGTGGTAACCATGGATGGTTCCCTTTCCGCACATTATGAGAACACCATCCTGATTACAGATGGCGAACCGGAGATTCTGACGCTCACCAAATGATTTCATATGACATAGGAGGTTAAAAATGTCAAAAGCAGATGTACTCGAAGTAGAAGGCACTGTTCTGGAAAAGCTGCCGAATGCAATGTTTAAAGTGGAACTGGAAAACAAGCACGTTGTGCTTGCTCATATCAGCGGAAAATTACGCATGAACTTTATCCGTATCCTTCCGGGGGATAAAGTTACCATGGAGCTCTCTCCGTATGACCTGTCCAAAGGCAGAATTATCTGGAGAGATAAATAAATTACGCTATACGCACATAAAGACGTCGTTCCATCGTGGGCGGCGTCTTTTAATGTTCTGAAAATGCGTCGAATTATTGGAAGAAAAGTCAGAAAACGATTGACATTTTCTGACGGTTATGATACAATCTTTTTAAAGAAAAGGGAGTAGCATCCATTCAGGGAAAATCGGGAATGCATTTTTCAGAATGGAGCATATATGCGTCAGTACGGTAGAGATACCCGCATTATTGCATAAACGGCAAGACTTTTGTTTCGAGACAGGTTGATTGGCCTGTTTGAAATGAAAGTCTTTTTCTTTTCTTTATAAAGGCAGTCCGAAAAAGCTTGCGGTACGTGCCGAAAGAACACAAAACATAAGAAGTCCGTTTACCATGGGAAATGGCACAGTTATAGGATGAAGGAGGGCAAAAAGTGGCCGAATATGATTCTAACAACAATTTGCATAACAGTGTTAATGATGATTTTGTCAGCAATGATTCCGGTGAGTATCATTTTGATATGAAGAAAAAGAACAAATCATCGAAAAAGAAAATGCAAAAACCGGGAAAACATGTGGGACGTGTGGCAGCCGCCGCAGCGGGTGTGGCAGTGATCGCACTTCTGGCCGGTGATGCTACATATCAGATCCAGGAACAGGAGCAGGCAGTGCTTACCACTTTTGGGGTTCCGAAAGCAGTATCGGAAACCGGACTTCATTTCAAAATCCCATTTATTCAGAAAGTATCCAAAGTAAATACTACGATTCAGGGATTTCCGATCGGGTATGACATGGATACGAATGCAATGGTGGAAAATGAAGGACTTATGATCACGTCAGATTATAATTTTATCGACGTCGACTTTTTTGTAGAGTACCGAATCGCAGATCCTGTGAAATATCTGTACACATCCCAGGCACCGGAGGAAATCCTGAAAAATATTTCTCAGTCCTGTATCCGTACGGTAATTGCCAGCTACAAAGTAGATGATGTTCTTACCACAGGAAAAAATGAGATACAGAGTAAGATTAAGGAAATGATTATGGAGCAGGTGGATGCACAGGACATCGGAATTCAGCTTGTGAATATCACCATCCAGGATTCCGAGCCGCCGACACAGGAGGTCATGAAGTCCTTCAAAGCGGTAGAGACGGCGAAGCAGGGAAAAGAGACAACAATCAACAATGCAAATAAATATCGAAATGAAAAGCTTCCGGAAGCAGAAGCACAGGCAGACCAGATCATTCAGGAAGCAGAAGCGGACAAGCAGGTACGAATCAATGAGGCAGAAGCGGATGTGGCACGTTTTAATGCCATGTACGAGGAGTATGCGAAGAATCCGGCGGTGACGAAACAAAGAATGTTTTACGAAACAATGGAAGATGTGCTCCCAAGTATGAAGATCATCATTGATAACGGAAGCGGTGTGCAGAAAATCCTGCCGCTTGACAGCTTTACAGGAGAACCAACGGATGCTGAAAGCAGCTATAATGCTGAGAATGCCGGAAGTAAGGATGTAAAGGAGGCTGAGTAAATAATGAAAAAGAAAAATATCATAATTGCCGCAGGAGCAGTTGTTCTGCTCATAGGCCTGGGGGCTTCTGTTACTGTGACGGCACAGAATGAATATAAGCTGATTCGTCAGTTCGGAAAAGTCAGCCGCGTCATCGATAATCCCGGTATCAGTATGAAGGTTCCTTTTATTCAGTCCGCAGCAACACTTCCAAAAGAGACGCTTCTTTACGACCTGGAACCGTCTGACGTCATTACCAGGGATAAAAAGACCATGATCTGTGACAGCTATGTTTTATGGAGAATATCGGATCCGCTGAAATTTGCGCAGACTCTGAATTCTTCCATTGAAAGTGGGGAGAGCAGAATTAACACAGCTGTTTACAATGCCACAAAGAATGTGATCAGCAGTATGTCTCAGGATGAAGTCATCACCAGCCGGGATGGAGAGCTGTCTGAGGCAGTTATGAATTCCATCGGAGACAATATGGCACAGTATGGGATTTCTCTTCTTCAATGTGAAACAAAGCGTCTGGATCTTCCGGATGATAATAAGGAAGCTGTCTATGAGCGTATGATTTCCGAGAGAGAAAACATCGCGGCAACCTATACTGCACAGGGAGACTCGGAAGCAAAAGTAATCCGCAATACTACGGACAAAGAGGTAGCAATTCAGATTTCTGAGGCAGAAAAGCAGGCTGAGATTCTCAGAGCTGAAGGAGAGCAGGAATATATGAAAATCCTGGCAGAGGCCTACAGTGAAGAGAATCGCAGTGAATTTTATTCCTTTGTACGAAGTCTGGATGCGCTGAAAACATCCATGCAGGGCGGGGACAAAACCGTCATACTGTCATCGGATTCTCCTATTGCACAGATTTTTGAAGGAAACGACGGAAATTAAAACATCACTTTTCAGGGCGCCGCAGAAAAAAGCGGCGCCTTTTCAGCCGACATGCAAAAAAATAAAAAAATCAACAGATTTCACTTGCAATTTACAGGTAATGATGCTACACTATAATACGAACGCGCGTATACCCTGTGTATAGGTGCGTCCAAAACTGCAGATTTTAATGCTATATTTTACGGAAGGAGGATTTCCAGTGAAAGTAAGATCATCTGTAAAACCGATCTGCGAGAAATGCAAGGTCATCAAAAGAAAAGGATCTATCAGAATTATCTGTGAGAATCCAAAACACAAACAGCGTCAGGGCTAATATCTTTGATATGTTTGTGAAACGTGCGGCTGCAGCCTGAACACCCGGAGGGGTTGTCGGACTGTTTTAATATGTTTATTAAGCATGTATTGCCTAATACCGAGAGGCAACGTTGGCCCGTTGGCCGCAGGATTTCGGAAAGGCCGCGATACGCCAAAGCGGCTGGGTGTATTACCGAGGCACCCCAATTAGGAATTGTAGAGAAAAAAGAAAGCGGACGTACAGATGCACCCCATTTCACCTTGTACATATTGTGCAAGTGGTGTACAGGACGTGTGGCTTTCAAAAAAGAAAATGGAGGAAACAGTACATGGCTCGTATAGCTGGTGTAGACTTACCAAGAGAAAAAAGAATTGAAATCGGTCTTACCTATATCTATGGAATTGGCAGACCAAGCGCAGACAAAATCCTTGCTCAGGCAAATGTAAATCCTGACACACGTGTCAGAGACCTGACTGACGACGAAGTAAAGAGAATCAGCGCTGTCATTGACGAAACAATGATGGTAGAAGGTGACCTTCGCAGAGAAATCGCCCTCAACATTAAGAGACTGCAGGAAATCGGATGCTACAGAGGAATCCGTCATCGTAAAGGACTTCCGGTTCGTGGCCAGAAGACCAAGACCAATGCAAGAACCCGCAAAGGTCCGAAGAGAACCGTAGCAAACAAGAAAAAATAGAACACTTAACTAATACAAGATTATAAATTGAAAAAGGAAAGCGTAGGTTAGTTTTAAAATGGCAAAAACAACTAAGAAAACGACAACAAAACGTCGTGTCAAGAAAAACGTTGAACACGGACAGGCACATATTCAGTCTTCCTTTAACAACACCATTGTTACTCTGACTGATAACGAAGGAAATGCTCTTTCCTGGGCAAGTGCTGGTGGTCTTGGATTCAGAGGTTCAAGGAAATCTACCCCTTATGCAGCACAGATGGCAGCAGAGACTGCAACAAAGGCTGCTCTTATTCATGGATTAAAAACGGTTGACGTTATGGTAAAAGGACCGGGCTCAGGCCGTGAAGCTGCAATCCGTGCCCTTCAGGCATGCGGACTGGAAGTAACCAGCATTCGTGACGTAACTCCGGTACCACACAACGGATGTCGTCCACCAAAACGCAGAAGAGTCTAATTAGGAGGTAAGCCAAGATGGCAGTAGATAGAACACCGGTGCTGAAAAGATGCAGATCCCTTGGTCTGGATCCGATTTATTTAGGAATTGACAAAAAGTCCACAAGACAGTTAAAACGTGCAAACCGTAAAGTATCCGAGTACGGTACACAGTTAAAAGAAAAACAGAAAGCAAAATTCATTTACGGAGTTCTGGAGAAACCTTTCCGTAACTACTACAAGAAAGCCGACAGAATGCAGGGACAGACTGGTGAGAACCTGATGGTTCTGTTAGAGAGCAGATTGGACAATGTACTGTTCCGTATGGGCTTTGCAAGAACAAGAAAAGAAGCTCGTCAGATCGTTGACCACAAGCATGTACTGGTAAACGGCAAATGTGTAAACATCCCGTCCTACCTTGTAAAAGCTGGCGATACTGTAGAAATCAAGGAAAAATGCAAAGGCTCCGAAAGATACAAAGGAATCCTGGAAGTAACAGGCGGAAGACTTGTTCCGAACTGGCTGGATGTTGACCAGGAAAACTTAAAGGGCGTTGTAAAAGAGCTTCCAACAAGAGAAGAAATCGACGTTCCTGTAAACGAGATGCTTATCGTCGAGTTGTATTCTAAATAAGCCGTTTGAATAATACCCTCAAAATGTTGATTAACCCAGAAGGAGGGAAATTTTAGTGTTTGATTTCAATAAACCGAAAATCGAAATTACCGAGATATCCGAAGATAAAAAATTTGGAAGTTTCGTTGTAGAGCCTCTGGAAAGAGGCTACGGTACCACACTTGGTAATTCTCTTCGCAGAATTATGTTGTCCTCCCTGCCGGGGGCAGCAGTCAGCCAGGTAAAGATTGATGGTGTTCTTCATGAGTTCAGCTCGATTCCGGGCGTAAAGGAAGATGTTACAGAAATCATCATGAATCTGAAGAGTCTTGCCATTAAGAATAACAGCTCTGATAACGAGCCAAAGACCGCATACATCGAGTGTGAGGGCAAAGGTGTCGTAACAGCAGCCGATATTCAGGCAGATCAGGATATCGAGATCATGAATCCGGATCAGGTAATCGCAACCTTAAACGGAGGTAAGGACTGCAGACTTGCGATGGAGCTTACCATTACCAAAGGACGCGGCTACGTAAGTGCGGATAAAGGCAAATCTGAGGACATGCCCATCGGTGTGATTGCAGTGGATGCAATTTATACTCCGGTTGACAGAGTCAATATGATTGTAGAGAATACACGTGTTGGTCAGGTGACTGACTTTGATAAGCTTACACTGGATGTGTATACCAATGGTACGCTGGATCCGGACGAGGCAGTCAGCCTTGCAGCGAAAGTATTAAGCGAGCATCTAAGCCTGTTCATTGACCTTTCCGAGAATGCAAAGACCGCAGGGGTTATGATCGAGAAAGAGGACAATGAGAAGGAAAAAGTTCTGGAAATGAGCATTGATGAGCTCGAGCTGTCTGTTCGTTCCTACAACTGCTTAAAGAGAGCAGGCATTAATACCGTTGAAGAGCTTTGCAATAAGACTTCTGATGATATGATGAAGGTTCGTAACCTCGGACGTAAGTCCCTGGAAGAGGTTCTTGCAAAACTGAAGGAACTGGGCTTACAGCTTCAGCCAACCGAGGAATAGGCCGAAAGCAACTTAACGAAAACGAGCGGAACGCGAAGTTTGAGTTTATTTAAAAATTACCGTGGGATGCCAAAGCAGCAGTGCAGTAAGACCGAACAAGCGTGCATTGCTGTCCCACAGATGGAGGAAAATAACATGGCAAAATATAGAAAATTAAGCAGAACTGCTGATCAGAGAAAAGCACTTTTAAGAAATCAGGTAACGAATCTGTTATATCACGGAAAAATCGTTACAACTGAAGCAAAAGCAAAAGAGATTCGTAAAATTGCTGAAGGCCTGATCGCTATGGCAGTTCGCGAGAAAGACAACTTTGAGACAGTTACTGTAACTGCAAAGGTTGCAAGAAAAGATGCTGAAGGCAAGAGAGTAAAAGAAGTTGTAGACGGAAAGAAGAAAACCGTATATGACGAAGTACAGAAAGAGATTAAAAAGGATGCTCCTTCCAGACTTCATGCTCGCCGTCAGATGATGAAAGTATTCTATCCGGTAAAAGAAGTTCCGGCTAAAGGCGCTGGCAGAAAGAAAAACACCAAAGATGTTGACATGGTTAACAAGATGTTTGAAGAAATTGCTCCAAAATACGCAAACCGTAATGGTGGTTACACCAGAATCGTAAAGATTGGACAGCGTAAGGGCGATGGCGCTATGGAAGTTCTTATCGAGCTTGTATAATCCATAGAAATTAAAGTTTAGAAACGAATGAAAAGAGATGTCTGCATTTGCAGGTGTCTCTTTTTTTCGCAAAAAACAGAACTGGCTCTGTACATTTCCCAAAAAAAGGTTATACTATATTAAAAAACGAAGGAAACAGAGAAACGAATGAGAATAAGAACGATCGCTGCTGTTTGTGCAGCAAGATTTGCAGGCTTTGCCTGCCGTAAAATGGGCCGTCAGGGTGTGACCTGGGCGGGGAAAATCGCATTGAAGATCAGTCCGCATATCCTGGAGGAGCTATCCGGTCAGGTGAGAGAAAAAATATTTGTCGTTTGTGGAACAAATGGAAAAACGACGACCAACAATATGCTTTGCGCGGCATTGGAGGCAGAGGGAAAAAAGGTTGTCTGCAATCATACCGGTTCTAATATGCTAAACGGCGTGGTGGCTGCTTTTGTGCTTGCTTCAGGGCTAAACGGGAAGCTGGATGCTGATTATGCCTGTATTGAAGTGGATGAAGCTTCCACGCGTCATGTTTTTCCGGAAATCAAACCCGATTACATGGTGATGACAAACCTGTTCCGTGATCAGCTTGACCGATACGGCGAGATTGACATTACTATGAATATCCTGGAAGAAATGATTCGAAAGGTTCCGAAAATGAAAGTCATCGTGAACGGAGATGATGCATTGTCCGCATACCTTGCCATGGACAGTGGAAATCCCTATGTGACCTACGGAATCAGCAGACCGGTGATGAAAAACGAGACAAATGAAATTCGTGAGGGACGATTTTGCAAGCGATGCGGAGAGAAACTTTCGTACAGCTTTTATCATTACAGTCAGCTTGGCGATTACAAATGCCCGAAATGCGGATTTGCAAGACCGGATCTGGATTATGACGCCACAGATGTGAAAGTGGATGATCAGATTTCATTTTGTATAGAAGGAAAACATATTGTGGCCAATTACAAAGGCTTTTACAATGTATACAATATTTTGGCTGCTTACGCCGGTGTCCGTACGGCAGGCTTTTCAGGAGAACATTTCGGCGATATGCTGAAAAAGTTTAATCCGGAAAACGGACGTATGGAACAGTTTCGCATTAAGGGAACCGGAGTTACCCTGAACCTGGCAAAAAATCCGGCGGGCTTTAACCAGAATATTTCAGCTGTTATGCAGGACAAAAATCCGAAGGATATCATTATTGCCATTAACGATAACGCCCAGGACGGAACGGATATCTCCTGGCTTTGGGACGTGGATTTTGACCGTCTGAAGGATGAGAGCATCAAATCCATTACCGTCAGCGGCATCCGGTGCCAGGATATGCGCCTAAGGATGAAATATGTGGATATTCCGTCTTTCCTGGAGGCTGATGTGGAAAAAGCTATCCGTAATCGCGTCGGGGATGGGGTAGGAAACCTGTATGTTCTTGTGAACTATACGGCATTGTTCAGCACTAGAAATATATTGAAAAAACTGGAGGGAGAAAAGGAATGAAAATTACAATCGGACATTTATATCCGGATCTCCTGAATCTGTATGGAGACAGAGGAAACATCCAGTGTCTGATGAAACGCTGCCAGTGGCGTGGAATCGAAGCAGAGACTATCGCTTTTGAGCTGGATGACAGGATTGATTTTTCCAAACTGGATATTGTGCTTCTGGGAGGCGGTTCCGACAGGGAGCAGATGCTGGTATGCGAAAAATTAAGGGAAATCCAGAAGGACTTTAAAGCATATGTAGAGGATAATGGTGTTGTCATTGCAATCTGCGGCGGCTATCAGCTTCTTGGAAAATACTATAAGACCGATCAGGGTATGATCACAGGTCTGGATCTGGTAGACTTGTACACAGAACAGGGAGAAGGCAGACTGATCAGTAATATTGTGCTGAAAAGTGATTTGTTTGATATGCCTGTAGTAGGCTTTGAAAATCATGGAGGAAGAACCTGCATCAATAACTGCAGACCTTTGGGAAAAGTCCTTTACGGTTCAGGAAACGATGGAAAGACCGGATATGAGGGTGTGGTTTACAAAAATGTGATTGGTACTTATCTGCATGGACCGCTGCTGCCAAAAAATCCTCAGCTTGCAGATTGGCTGATATCCCATGCTCTGGAGAAAAAATATGGAAAAGCAGTGGAACTTGCACC
>JALERH010000106.1 GCA_022764275.1 Blautia sp.
GGCATTTATTCAGTATGCTATGCAGATCATCATGTCATTCCTGATGATCACGGCTATGTCCATTATGCTCCCGAGGGCAAATGTAGCAGCACTTCGTATCAATGCAGTCCTGGAAACCACGGCTTCCGTCAGCGATCCGGAAAATCCGGTATCACTTTCCGGCAAAGAAAAAGGAACGGTCGAGTTTGACCATGTTTCCTTTGCCTATCCGGAGGCGGGAGAAAATGTTCTGACAGATATCAGCTTTAAGGCGGAAAAAGGGCAGACGGTGGCAGTGATCGGAAGTACCGGAAGCGGTAAGAGTACGCTGGTCAATCTGATTCCGAGATTCTATGATGTGACGGCAGGTTCTGTGAAAGTGGATGGTGTGGATGTGAGAGAGATGACGCAGCACGATCTTCGCGACCGTCTTGGGTATGTGCCGCAGAAAGGAGTCCTTTTCTCAGGAACCATTGACTCCAACATCCGCTACGGAAAGACAGACATTTCCCGGGAAGAGGTAAAAGCTGCTGCCGCGGTTGCACAGTCTACAGATTTCATCGAGGCGAAACCTCAGGGCTATGACGCACCGATCGCCCAGGGCGGAACAAACGTATCCGGCGGTCAGAAACAGCGTCTTTCCATCGCAAGAGCCATTGCGAAAAAACCGGAAATTTTTATTTTCGATGACAGCTTTTCCGCTCTGGATTTCAAAACAGACAGTAACCTGAGAAAGGCTCTGAAAAAACATACAAAGGATGCTACAACCATTATTGTGGCGCAGCGTATCAGTACGATTTTAAATGCAGACCAGATCATTGTTCTGGATGATGGGCACATGGCCGGAATCGGAACCCATAAGGAACTGATGAAGAGCTGTGAGGTTTATCGCCAGATTGCAATGTCACAGTTATCAGAGGAGGAATTGGCATGAGTGAGACGAGAAGAAGAGGCCCGATGGGCGGCCATGGACATGGAGCGCATTCCGGTGAAAAAGCCAAGGACTTCAAAGGAGCCATGAGCAGACTGTTCCAATATATGGGACGATATAAATTCCGCTTTGGACTGATGTTTGGGTTTGCCATTGCAGGTACCGTGTTCAACATTGTAGGGCCAAAGATACTTGGAAAGGCTACCACAGAACTGTTTAACGGACTTGTGGCAAAGGTAAACGGAACCGGCAGTATTGATTTTGGGAAAATTGCGCAGATTCTGATCTGGACCATGGCTCTGTATGTAGCCAGCGCCTGCTTTTCCTTTATCCAGGGCTATGTGATGACCGGAATTTCCAATGATGTTACCTATAATCTGAGAAAAGATATTTCCAAAAAGATCAACAGGATGCCGCTGAATTATTTTGAGAGCAGGACAAACGGAGAAATCCTCTCCAGAGTAACGAACGACGTGGACACTCTGCAGATGAGTCTGAACCAGAGCATCACCCAGCTTATCACATCTGTCACGACCCTGATTGGTGTATTTGTGATGATGCTTTCCATCAACGTGTGGATGACCGTGGCAGCAGTACTTATCCTGCCGGTGTCCATGGCAATCATCAGTGTGGTAATGAAGCATTCCCAGAAATATTTCCAGGATCAGCAGAAATATCTGGGACAGGTAAACGGACAGATTGAGGAAAATTTCGGCGGACATAACGTAGTACGGGTTTTCAACAAAGAGCAGGATGTAATCCGGGATTTTGAAAAGGACAACCAGAAGCTTTATGAATCTGCGTGGAAATCCCAGTTTTTCTCCGGCATGATGATGCCGATCATGCAGTTTGTGGGAAATCTGGGATATGTCATGGTGGCACTGCTGGGCGGTATATTCGCCATCAAAGGAACCATTGAGGTAGGTGAGATTCAGTCCTTCTTCCAGTATATCCGTAACTTTACACAGCCGATCCAGCAGATCGCTCAGGTGACAAATCTGCTGCAGTCCTCTGCTGCGGCTTCGGAACGTGTATTTGAATTCCTGGATGAGACGGAGGAAGACACAACCGTGGAAAATCCGGTGGATATTTCCGGGCTTTCCGGAAACGTTCAGTTTGAGCACGTAAGCTTCGGATACAATCCGAGCAAGATTATTATCCATGATTTTTCAGCCGATGTAAAGGATGGCCAGAAGATTGCCATTGTCGGTCCCACAGGAGCCGGAAAAACCACGATGGTAAAACTGCTGATGCGCTTCTATGATGTGAACAGCGGATCCATAAAGGTGGACGGACATGATGTAAAGGACTTTGACCGGGGAGCACTCCGGGAAATGTTTGGCATGGTGCTGCAGGATACCTGGCTGTTTTCCGGTACTATTATGGAAAATATCCGTTACGGACGTCTGGATGCTACGGATGAAGAAGTGATCGCAGCAGCAAAAGCAGCCCATATTCATAATTTTATCATGCAGCAGCCGGGCGGCTATCAGATGGTCCTGGATGAGGAGACCAGCAACATTTCACAGGGCCAGAAGCAGCTGCTGACCATTGCGAGAGCCATTCTGGCGGACAATAAGATTCTGATTCTGGATGAGGCTACTTCCTCCGTAGATACCAGAACGGAGATGCGTATCCAGAAGGCGATGGATAACCTGATGAAGGGAAGAACC
>JALERH010000148.1 GCA_022764275.1 Blautia sp.
TCTCCACCGATACAGTAAACTTCATCCGAAGGATATTTTTTTATCTCCTCCAGCAGCTCCTCCATGGAGTGAACGAGGATAGCACCCTTTCCATCGTAATGTCTGTTTTTTGTAAGCACGATATTTGTACGGTTCTTTAAAGGAAGGCCGTTCGGAAAGCTTTCCAGCGTCTTTCTGCCCATCACCACTACTTTCCCGGTGGTTTCCTGCCGGAACATCTTCATATCTGCCGGAATGCTCACCAGAAGCTGATTGTCTTTTCCGATTCCCCAGTTTTTGTCTGCTGCTACGATAATTTTCATCAGTTCTCACTCTCCTGTTTTCTTTTTCCATTCTGAAACGGATTTCCGCAACATTTTTATCAATATCAGATTGCAATAGGAATATTCTTAATCTGAGGCCATGTCTGATAGTTTTCCACGATCAGATCGTCTGTTGTAAAATCATAAAAATCCTTAATTTCCGGGTTCAGTTTCACGGTCGGTGCCGGATACGGCGTACGGGAAATCAGTTCTTTGATGACCGGAATATGGCGGTCATAAATGTGGCAGTCAGAAATCACATGAACCAGCTCTCCCGCCTCCATATCGCAAACCTGGGCGATCATCATGAGCAGTATAGAATACTGACACACATTCCAGTTGTTTGCCGCCAGAATGTCCTGTGAACGCTGGTTTAAAATCGCATTCAGCGTCAGCTTTTCTTTTCCCGGCTCCTTCGTGACATTAAACGTCATGGAATAGGCGCAGGGATAGAGGTTCATCTCGTGCAGATCCTGATGCACATAAATATTTGTCATGATACGGCGGCTGTATGGGTTGTTTTTCAGATCAAAAAGAACCCTGTCCACCTGATCCATCATTCCTTCCTTATACTGATGTTTTATCCCCAGCTGATAGCCATACGCCTTGCCGATCGAACCATCTTCGTCTGCCCAGCTGTCCCAGATATGGCTGTTCAGATCGTGAATATTGTTTGATTTTTTCTGCCAGATCCACAAAATCTCATCCATCGCACTTTTCAAAGCGGTTTTCCGAAGGGTAAGCGCCGGAAACTCTTTTCGGAGGTCGTAGCGATTCACCACGCCAAAACGTTTGATGGTATACGCAGGAGTCCCGTCCTCCCACACCGGGCGAACCTTTTCCCCTTCTGTACTTGTACCGTTTTCTATGACATCTTTACACATATCTATAAAAATATTATCTGCTAAACTCATGTACTTCCTCCTTTTCGATTCTACACAGCATGTCTTCCTGCCGGACTCATCCTGTGCCCTGATTCCTCAATGGTTCCTATTATATCTGAAATTCCTTCTTTCCGCAATCTGTTCTGCAATCCAAAAGAGAATTTGCTGCTTTTCGCACCTGGCGCGGGTGTGAAAAGTAACCTTTCTCACTCTATTGCAATAAATTCTTTACAATCCGAATTTCCCATGTTATATTAAGACCCATGAAGAAAATAGTCGTTACCTTATTAAAGCCGCTCTCTTTTCTTCCTGCGATCGTGATGATGTGTCTGATTTATTCATTTTCCGCCCAGACCGGGGAGGTGTCCGGGGATTTAAGCTACAAAGTCAGCTACCAGATCGTGGAGACAAAGAATGAGCTGCTCAACGAAAATAAAAGTTACGATGAACTGGCATATTCCGCTTCTTCCATCGAATACTACGTGAGAAAAGCGGCTCACATGACTGAGTACTTCCTGCTTGCCATAGCAATCTCTTTTCCTCTTTACGTATATCGTGTGAGAGGAATCTGGCTGATGCTCCTGGCCGGCATCGTATGTGTAGGTTTTGCCGGACTTGACGAATATCACCAGTCCTTCGTAGCAGGACGTGGTCCTTCTGTAAAGGACGTGGGAATTGACAGCATCGGAGCCTTCGTCGGGATTCTTCTTGTGCAGGCTTTCTGCTGGTCTACTTTACATAATCCCAGTGACAGACGACGCCGTAAGAGAAAGCGTTAATACCGCATCCAACAGGCATATTCATTTTTTACCTGATGTAAAAAACAGGCAGTGGATACGAATTCCGCCGCCTGTTTTTTTGCCTGCAATTAAGATTGTTTTGTATCAATCCTGCTTTTCTTCCGATGAATTTTCCTCTTCGTTTACTTTGTTTACCAGATTGGCTCTGTCTGCGATAGACATCTTTTTGGCAGGTTCCGCTGTCTTAACTTCTGATGTTTCCGGGATTGCTTTCTCAGAAACGCCTGCTTTTTGGGCAGCTTCTGCTTCCTTCTTTTCCTTTTCGTTGCGCAGGAGACCTTTGCCTCCTATAATAACCATCCCGATTCCGACTACAGCAAAGATAATGCCTGCTGCCATAAAGCCCCAGGAACCGCCTTCCACTCCATCCAGAACATTTTTGCAGAGACGGTATCCTGTATAGGTCAGGTAAAGACCTGCCAGGGTCATCAGGATACAGCTTCTCATGGGAAGGCCCATCGGCTGCTGCTCCTCTTCCTTTTTCACTTCTTCCGTGATTTCCTCATTTTTTGGTTCTTCCATAATGATATCCTCCTGTATCCTTCCTTAAGAAACTGCAAACTGACTCTCGTACAGATGAGCGTAGAAACCGCCCTTTGCCAGCAATTCTTCAGGTTTACCCTGTTCAATGATATTTCCATCCTTCATCACCAGAATCAGGTCAGCTTCCTGGATCGTGGACAGACGGTGCGCCACAATAAAACTTGTCCTGCCCTCCATCAGCTCCGCAAAGGCTTTCTGTACCTTTATTTCGGTACGGGTATCGATGGATGACGTTGCTTCATCCAGAATCAGCATAGCAGGCCGCATCAGCATCACTCTGGCAATACACAGAAGCTGCTTCTGACCCTGGGAAATATTTCCGCCATCCTCCGTGATCACGGTATCATAGCCCTGCGGCATGCGCTTGATAAAGCTGTGGGCATGTGCATGCTTTGCCGCCTCGATGATCTCCTCCAGCGTGGCATCCGGCTTTCCATACGCAATGTTTTCCCGGATGGTTCCCGCTTTCAGCCAGGTTTCCTGCAGCACCATACCAAAATTTTTTCGAAGGCTGTCTCTGGTCATCTCCCGGACAGGGTGGCCGCTTACTGTGATTTTTCCCTGATCCACGTCATAAAAACGCATCAGCAGATTGATCATCGTTGTCTTTCCGCAGCCGGTGGGGCCTACAATGGCAATTCGCTGTCCCGGCTTCACATCAATGGAAATGTTCTGTAAAAGAGGCACTTCCTTGCGGTAAGAGAAGGAAATATTCTCCACTCCCACACTTCCGTCCGCTCTTTCCAGTTCAAATGCTCCCGGTACGTCCGGCTCCTGTGCCGGCGTATCAATGAAATCAAAAATTCTCTTTGCACAGGCAAGTGCGTTTTCCAGCTCCGTCACCACGCCGGAAATCTCGTTAAAAGGCTTTGTATACTGGTTTGCATAGCTCAGAAAGCTGGTAAGCTGTCCCACCGACATTCCTCCGCGGATTGCCGTAAATGCTCCGAAGATTCCCACGCTGGTGTATACCAGACCGTTTACAAACCGGGTGGATGGATTGGTGATGGAGGAAAAAAAGATTGCTTTGATCCCGCAGGTCCGAAGCTCCTCATTCACCACATCAAAACGCTCTTTTGCCCTCTCTTCATAGGAAAAAGCCTGCACAATCTTCTGATTTCCCACAAGCTCCTCCACAAGGGAAGTCATCTCTGCCCTCTTCTCTGACTGTTCATGGAACATGCGGAACGTCCTGCCTGCAATAAAGCTTGCCACAAACAGGGAAATCGGAGTCAGCAAAATTACGATCAGCGAAATCTTCACGCTGATGGACATCATAAACCCGATGGTTCCCAGAATGGTAAGAACTCCTGTAAACAACTGGGTAAAGCCCATGAGCAGGCCGTCCGAAAACTGACTGACGTCTGACACGATCCTGCTTAAAATATCTCCCGGCTGGCTGGCATCCATGTACGATACCGGAACCTCCTGCAGATGGGCAAATGCCAGTCCGCGGATGTCCTGCACCACCCGATAGGTCACCTGGTTGGTGAGAAGATTCATCACCCACTGGGAAACTGCCGTGCCAAGCACGACCACAGCCAGAGTTCCGATTACTTTCAGAAGTCCTTTTGTATTCACATTTCCCGGTCCCACGATATTGTCTACGCCCTGGCCGATCAGGATAGGCGTATACAGCGTAAATGCTACCGTGATCACTGCCATAAGCAGCATGAGAACAATCTTTGCCTTATAGGGACTGATAAATTTCAGCACCCTTTTCATAGTCTCTTTATTCTTTCCCATCAGCGGTCCACCTCCTGTTCCGACAACTGAGACAGACAGATTTCCCGGTAAACCTCGCAGGATTTCATCAGCTCCTGATGGGTTCCCACGCCGGCCAGCTCTCCATCATCCAGCACCAGGATCTTATCTGCCTGCTTGATGGAGGTTGCCCTCTGGGAAACGATAAACACCGTCATCCCTTCTGTCTGCGTGCGGATCGCATGGCGCAGTGCCGCATCCGTAGCAAAGTCAAGTGCAGAGGCACTGTCATCCATGATCAGAATCTTTGGCATTCCCACCAGTGCCCTGGCAATGGTCAGTCTCTGTCTCTGACCTCCGGAAAGATTTGTCCCGCCCTGGCTTACCATAGCTGAAAGCTTCTCCGGCTTACTCTCCACGAAATCCTTTGCCTGGGCAATAGAAAGTGCGCGGTCGATTTCTTCCTCTGTGGCATCCTCCTTGCCCCATTTCATATTGTCACGAATGGTTCCCTTAAACAGGACCGCATGCTGGGGCACCATTCCGATTTTTTTGCGAAGCTGGGCAAACGGATATTCCTTCACAGGATTTCCGTCGATCAGCACTTCTCCCTCGTTTACATCATAAAATCTGGGAATCAGATTGACCAGCGTGGACTTTCCGCAGCCGGTACCTCCGATGATTCCGATGGTTTCCCCCGGCATAGCCGTAAAGGAAATATGGGAAAGAGCCGGTTCCTGGCTGCCTGCATAGGTAAAGGTCACATCCTTAAATTCCACTCTTGCCGAATTTTTCTTTTCTTCCTGTGCTTTGGTGCCGTCGTCTGTCATGGTCGGCTTCGTATCAAGCACTTCGTTCAGACGCACGGCAGATGCCATTGCCTTCGTCACTGCCACGATCAGGTTTGCAAGTGCGATAAGTGCGATGAGAATCTGTGTCATATAGTTTACAAGAGCCACGACCTCACCCTGAGTCAGCACACCCGTATAAACCTCTTTGCTTCCATACCATAAAATGCCGATGATGGCAAAATTCATAATTACAGTGGTGGCAGGATTTAACAGTGCGGAAATCTTTCCGGCCTGCACCTGGATCTTCGTGTATTCATCGTTGGTTTTGGCAAATTCCCTGTTTTCCTCCTGCTGCCTGCAAAATGCTCTCACCACTCTGGCTCCCACATGGTTTTCCCTCGTGATCAGGGAAATTTTATCCAGAGAAGCCTGTGCCTTTTTGTAAATCGGCACCGTACTCTTCATGATCATATAGATCACCACTGAAATCAGCGGCACGGCAATGAGAAAGATCACGCCGATGCGCACATTGATGGTAAATGCCATGATCACCGCTCCCACTACGATAAAGGGAGAGCGCAAAAACAGCCTGAGAACCATGTTTACTCCGGTCTGCGCCTGGTTAATATCACTGGTGATTCTGGTGACCAGCGTAGGAGTTCCCAACCGGTCCAGTTCCCGGTAAGACAAACTGCTGATATGGGCAAACATTTCCTTCCTAAGAGCCGTACTGAAGCCCATGGCTGCCTTTGCAGCAAAAAACTGAGCCGTCAGGGAACATACCAGTCCGATAATACCAAGCAGTACCATGATCACGCACTGTTTCCAGATATATGGGATATCCTGATTCTGGATTCCGATATCGACAATATTCGCAACTACGAGGGGAACGATCAGCTCGAATGCAGCCTCCAGCATCTTGAAAAGCGGCGCCAGAATCGTCTCTTTTCCATATCCCCGCAAAAATCTGATCAACCTTTTCATCTCAGCACTCCTGAATCCGTCCGTAAAGTTTTGTCATTGCCCGCATACGTTTCAATGTTTCATCGGTAAGCTGATTTTTGGTCAGTCTCCATTTCCAGTTATCTCCCAAAGTGGACGGAGTATTCATTCTCGCCTCATTGCCAAGGCAGAGATAATCCTGCAGAGGAATCACCGCCAGATCCGCCACACTGGACATAGCCAAACGGATGAAGTCCCAGACACAGTCATCCAGGTTCTTTCCCTGGCAGTTCGTGTACTCTCTCACAAAGCATGCATCATGGTCGTCAAGCTTTTCATACCATCCCTTTGAGGTTTCGTTGTCATGAGTTCCTGTATAGACCACACAGTTTTTATCGTATTTGTGAGTCAGATACGTACTGTTTTCACTCCAGTCAAAAGCAAACTGCAAAACCTTCATTCCCGGGAATCCGGAATCTGCCAGCAGCTTCAGCACACTGTCCGTAAGGAAACCCAGGTCCTCCGCAATCACATCCAGATTGGGGATTCTGCTCTCCAGGATAGTGAAAAGCTCCAATCCCGGACCTTTTTCCCACGCTCCGTTTTCAGCCGTCTCGTCCCCATAGGGAATCGCCCAGTACTCGTCAAAACCACGGAAATGGTCGATACGCACTTTATCATAAAGCTTCATGCAATGGCTCATTCTCTGAATCCACCACACATAGCCTGTCTTTTTATGGTATTCCCAGTCATAAAGCGGATTTCCCCAGAGCTGTCCGGTGGCAGAAAAAGCATCCGGCGGACACCCGGCTACTGCAACAGGCTGATTTTCTTCATCAAACTGAAAAAGCGACGGATTGGCCCATGCATCTGCCCCGTCAAACGCAACGTAGATTGGCAGATCTCCGATAATTTCTACTCCACGGTCATTGGCATATTTTTTCAGACGGCTCCACTGATGATAGAACCAGTATTGCTGGAAACGATAAAACTGAATTTCCTCTGCAAGACGTTCTTTTGCATCCGCCATGGCATCCGGCTCACGATTCTTCAGTTCAGCAGGCCATTCATTCCAGCCGATGCCGTTCAGGTCATTTTTAATGGCCATATACAGGCAGTAATCTTCCAGCCAGAAGCTCTGCTCCTTTACAAATTCCGCAAAATCCTCTTCCTTTTCGCAGTCAAATCGGGAAAATGCCTTCCGAAGAAGCGGAAATCTGGACTGATACATTTTTTCATAGTCCACGTAGCTTTCACTTCCGCCCCAGTCACACTGCTGGCACTCCTCTGCGGAAAGCAGCCCAAGCTGTATAAACTCCTCAAGATCAATAAAATAGGGATTTCCGGCAAAAGTAGAAAAAGACTGGTAAGGGGAATCTCCATAGCCTGTAGGGCCGAGAGGCAGGATCTGCCAGTATTTCTGGCCGCCCGCCACCAACTGGTCTACAAACATATAGGCTTCTTTTGAAAAGCACCCGATTCCATAATTGGAAGGGATACTGGAAATCGGTAATAAAACACCGCTGGCTCTCATCATCTGTTCCTCCTGAATTCATCAAATATCAAGTGTTCCTATTATGCACAGCATATATTCTCAAGTGTTCATATTATATCAACCATATTTTGACAGGTCAATACAAAAGACGGATTGTGTTTATCAATGGCAAATTTTCGGTGTTTGTACGATTCTCCGGCAAGTCTTCATGCGGAAATGATTTCACAGCTTTGCCTTCCCTTGCTGTTGCCCGGAGCAAGGGTTCACAAGTTCATAATCCCCTTCTGCACAATGACTTGCCGGAAAATCAAAAAACACCGAAATCTCCTGCAGGGTCCATGCGGAATTTTTGCGGCGACAGACCCCATTTGTCCCGGAAATCCAGTGAAAATTACTGTTTTACAAGGTAAATTTTCTCTATACAGAAAAAATAGCTTCTGAGACCCCGCTTTCTAGGATTTCCGGGGTCTGGAAGCATATTTTTCCTCTGCCAGATACTTTTTCTAGTCGAAACCACAATTTTTCACCTGAATTTCCTGACAAAGTGGCTCTGACCATGAACTTTTTCTGCATAGACCCCGCCGATAAATTCTAGACCGATGTTCTCTTTTATTCAAAGTTCAGAAAAGCCAAAAATCTCCATAAATCTTGCCAAAAAGGCTATGCCTGTATCTTTTTATCCCGGAAATTTTATAAGGACGGAGACAGAAGGGAATGTCCCTCCGTCTCCGTCCTTACCAGTTCTCCCTTTTCTTCCTGCACATTTTTATCTTTACCGCAGCTCACCAAAAAGGCTACGCAGAGCAATACCAACAGCAGCAACCATCCATTTTTTCTCATAATATCCGCTCCTTTCCTACTGTTTCCAGTATGCACAGAAGCGGATTCTTTTATACAAAATTGTCGTCTCATACCCGTTTATGATTCGCGTTTTTTCCGCAAGGAATTTTGTGGGATTTCGCAAACTTGCGAACCCTCACTATCCTGAACAACAGTGAGGAATTCCCCTGTTTAAAATCCTTTCTTTTTTATATACACCGAAATATCATGATAAACCTGTTCTTTCCCTATTTCATTCAAAATCTCATGACGCATTCCCGGGTAAAGCTTTCCCTTGACATCCAGATATCCTGCATGGCGCATAGCCTGAACACTCTTGGCAAAATGGCGGACATTGATCAGGCATGGATCATCAGCTCCGCTGACAAACAGCACCGGCATCTTAGGTTTTGTACAGTTCCAATGCTTCACGTCGTAAGCTCTTTTCATCAGCTCAAACAATGCCAGATAGCCATCGTCTGTAAAGGTAAAGCCGCAAAGCTGCGAAGCAGCGTAGGCATCTGCCACTTCCTTATCCGAACAGATCCAGGAGGTGCAGCTTTTATCCTTACGGAAACGCATTACATTTCCGCTGAAAGAAATCGATTCCAGAAGGCGGCTCTTATGGGCTGGTCCCAAAATGGCCCCTTCTGCACGGGCAATGGCAGTTCCAAGCGGCCTTGCCTGATTTTTACTGGGAGAACCGCACACGATCAGCATATCCATGCAGTCATCATGATCTCTGGCAAAGGCGCGCACAGCCAGTGAACCCATACTGTGCCCGAATAAGATCAACGGAAGATCCGGGTATTCTCTGCGGACATCCCGGTTTACCGTGGCAATATCCTTCAGCATGGCCTCGGCTCCTCCACCATATGTATAGCCCAGATCCGCCTTGCTGCGTACGCTTTTTCCATGGCCGCGATGGTCATGTATCACACAGAAATATCCTCTCTCTGCCATGTATTCCATAAACGGCAGGTAACGCTCCTTGTACTCACTCATCCCATGTACCAGCTGTAAAATTCCCCTGTATGGTTTTTCATCCGGCATCACAGCCAGGGTTGAAATATTCAGTCCATCTGCCTCTGATTCAAAATAACCTTCGTATTTTCTGCTCATCCTCATCATCCCTTCTGTTTGGTACCAAGCCTGTCTTGTCTACAACAGGCTCTTTATAATATTACCATACAGGAAGTCTTTTGTCTTTCTGATTTCCTCACAATCCTCTGCCTTTTCAAAAAACAGATAAAAATAGAACTCCATAAACCGCCCCAGAAGCTCCAGACAGGCATATTGATCGGGGATATCCGGTGAGATACAGTTCTCTCTGCGTCCTTTGTCCACCATATCTTTCAGAAGATGGCGGAATTCTTCCAGCATATGGCCTTTGTCCTTTCCCATACAGGGCATATCTTCTTCGTCCTGTATCTTCCGGTGTTCTCTGCCCATTTTCATGAACTGTATCGCAATTCGCCGACGGCGGAGATTCTCCTCCATCCAGTCAAACACACTGTTCACGCATCCTTTCAAAGTCTGCTGATTTTCCAGCCCTTCACAGAGACGCCTGTACTGGAGCAGGCTGTCATAACGCACTGCCCGCTCCAGAAGTTCTTCTTTACTGCGGAAATATTCATAAGCGGTTCCTTTCCCGATTCCGGCACGCTCTGTAATATCCGACACCTTCAGTCTGTAGATATCACACCCTTCATCAATCAGACTCCAAACGGCACGGTACATGGCAAGAACCTTTTCATTCGTTTCCAGTTCCATCCGGTAATTCCTCCAGTTCCAACTCTATATTTTTATATTGTTTTCTATTCAAAAGGTCGTAAATACACGGCACAATAAACAGAGTCAAAAGGGTTCCATAAATCAGACCTCCGATTACCACCACTGCCATAGGCTGCACCATACCACCGCCCATTCCCATTCCGGCTGCCATTGTAGACAGACCCAGGATGGTCGTAAGCGCGGTCATAATAACCGGACGAAGCCTGTCTTTTCCTGCCTGCACAAGAGCCTCTCTCTTTTCCATACCGCCGGCCCTCAGCTGGTTCGTGTAATCTACGAGCACAATACCATTGTTTACGATGATACCGGACAGCATAATAAATCCAATCATGGCGATAACGCTGACCTCCATATCCGCAATCAAAAGAGCCATAAACCCTCCGGTAAAGGCCAGTGGAATGGTAAACATGACAATAAACGGAGAAAGCAGGGACTGGAACTGCGCCACCATGATCAGGTACATAAAGGCCAGTGCCAGAACCAGCATCAGGTAAAGCTGTCCCATTGCCTCATTGATTGTCTCATCCTCACCGGTCATCTCTATGCTGTAACCGTTTGGAAGCTCATACTCTTTGAATTTTTTCTCCAGCTCATCGCTTACCAGTCCAATATTATAGCCGGATGCGATTTCTGCACTTACCGTCATGTATCTCGTCTGGGCATCCCTGCGGATTGTCTGAGGTCCCGTAGCCTCGGAAAAATCAGCGATCTGCAAAAGTTTGATTTCTTTGGACCCTCCATCACTGTCTGTATACTCAATGGCCATATTTTTCAGGTCTTCCCTGGTCATCTTTTCATCACGTTCATCACGAACATATACACTGAAATCCTTTTCCGTCTCGGATAATGTTGTCGCGGAGGAAGCCTCGGTCAGTCTCTTCTGGATTGCCTGGAAGACCTGAGCCACGGTAAGCTTGTACTCCATGGCTTTCTCTTTCTTTACGGAAATACGGAATTCTTTGTCTGCATCTTCCAGTCCATCCGATACATTCTGGGTTCCTTCTGTATTCTTTACGATTTCCGCCACATCTTTTGCAAGAGCTGTCAGTTCGTCCAGTTCTTTTCCTTTAATCTGTACCTGGATACCGCTTCCGCCCAGGGCACTCATGTCCATGGACTGGGTGCTCACGGCCACCTCACATGGTATATCCTTCGTCCGGTTCAGGATTTCCTTTTCCAGTTCCTCTCCTGTAAGCTTCTTGTCCTCCTTTAACAGCAGGTAAACGCTTACGGAGCTGGTATCCGAGCTGCCGCCGCCCATCATTCCGGAAATGCTGCTGCCCCCGGCCATGGCACCGATACTCTCGATATCTTCAATATCCTCGATGGCTGCGATCACCTCATCTGCACAGCGGGTGGTTTCCCCGAAAGGTGTTCCTTTCTCTGTTGTGATGGTCATGGTGGCCTGTGTACTCTCCATACCAGGCATGAACGCGGTACCCTTTCTGATGGCGAGAGCAGCACTTCCCACAAGCAGGATAACTGCCAGCAAAAGTACTGGAAGCTTGAAGCGCAGTACACCTGACAGAACTCTTCCATAGCTGTCACGGATTTTATCAAGAAGCTTAAATTTCTTCGGTTTACTCTTTTTCAGAAGTCCCGCCGACATCATGGGCACCAATGTCAGTGCCACCACAAGACTTGCCAGCAGAGAGTACGCAATGGTCAGCCCCATGTCCACAAACAGCTGTCTGGTAATCCCTTCTGTAAATACAATTGGTGCAAATACGCACACTGTCGTCAGAGTGGAGGCTGCGATGGCACCGGCCACCTGATTGGCTCCCTGTACGGCGGCTATACGGACCGGCACCCCCTGCTGCCGCAGACGGTCAATATTTTCGATTACCACAATAGAGTTGTCCACCAGCATACCGATTCCCAGCGCCAGTCCGGACAATGAAATGACGTTCAGGGTAATGCCGCTGAAATACATCAGCACAAAGGCTGTCACCACACTGATCGGGATGGAGCATGCAATGATAATGGTGGAACGGATGTTTTTCAAAAACACAAGCAGGATCAACACCGCAAGTACTGCGCCGGAAAGCATATTCTGCACTACAGAATCCACCACAAGGTCAATATACACTCCCTGGTTCATCAGAACTGAAAAATGTACATCCGGCTGTTCCTTTTCAATCTCATCCATTCTCTCCAGCAGACGATCGGTTACATCGCCGGTAGAATAGCCTGTCTGCTTTTCGATCGTAAGCATCACACCCGGTTTGCCATTCAGACGGGCATATACGGTATCGCTGTCATCCTGCCTGGTCACATCCGCCACATCACGAACACGAATGGGATCAAGACCGTCCATGCCAAGATCCAGAAGCACAAGGTCCTCTATGCTCTTTCCGTCGGATAATTTGTCTCCCACCCGAACGAGATAGTCGTCTTCTCCCTCTTCGATATAGCCTGCAGGCATGGAGAAATTTTCTCCTGCCAGGATGCCCTTGACCAGATCCGCAGTAATCAGATCATTCAGGTCTGCCTGTTCCATGGCCTTCTCTTTTGCATCGGCAAGCTGCTCCTTTCCGGAGTCGATCTGTTCCTGTGCTTCGTCAAGCTTTGCTTCGTTTTGCTCCAGCTGCGTGGTTCCTGAGTCCAGTTTTGCCTGGGCAACGCTCATATCAATAGATGCCAGGAGCTGCTTCGTGTTCATCTCGATTTTCCCACTGGAAATCTGGGTCTTTCCTGAAGCAACCTGCTGCTTGGCCGCATTCAGCTGCTCACGGCCTGCATCCAGCTGCTTCTGCCCCTCCTCCAGCTGCTTCTCACTGTCAGAAAGCTCATCCAAAGAGTTCCAGATAGAAGTTGTCTGTTCACTGATATAATCCAGTGCTTCCTTTGGCGTACTCTTACCAAGACCGGCTGCAATCTGATTCAACTGACTCTGCAAAGAATCCTTGCTGTCGGAAATCTCAGAAAGCCCCTGCTGAATTGCCTGGATTGCCTGGGCAAGCTGTTCGATTCCGCTCTGCAGCTCTGCCTTCTGCCCTTCCAGTGCTGTTATCTGGTTTCCCAGTGACGCCTGCGTCATCTCATCGGCACCTTCCAGCTGTGCTGTAAGGACCGCAATCTGCTGGTCAATAGCAGCCACTCCGTTTTTCGCCTGGGCAAGCTGTTCGTTTGCCTGGGTAAGCTGAGTATTCAGCTCTGCTTCCTTGGACTCCAGAGAAGAAATCGCCTGGGTAAGCTGCTCAATGCCGCTCTGAGCCGAATTTAACTGCTCCAGTCCCTGTTCTGCCTGTTGTTTTCCTTCTTCAATTTTCTTTTTTCCCTCGTTAAGCTCCTTTTGTTTCTCGTCAAGCTGTGCCAGCTTTTCGTTAATCTGCTGTTCACTTGCCGCAATCTGATCTTCAGCAGCGTATATCTGCTGCTGCCCCTGGGCAAGACCGGATACAAGCTGATTCTTTCCCTGCTCCAACTGCTCTTTTCCGGTTTCCAGCTCTTCTTTTCCGTCTTCCAGTTTCTCCTTGCCTTCCGAAAGGTCTTTTTGAGCATCCTTAAGATCCTGCTCTTTTTCCTCAAACTGCTTGTTCAGAGCCTTCATGACCTTCTCGTTGGTATCTTTTATTTTTTCTTCGCTGAGAAGGACTTCCACACTCTCTGTAATGTTTCCGGTAGTGGAAACACTGGCCACACCGGCAACGCTCTCTATTTCAGCTTCAATATGATTCTTCACATAGTCCGTCACATCTGTGGCTTCCATATCGCCGATTTCCACGGCAGCGACCATAATAGGCATCATATCCGGGTTCAGCTTCATGATCATGGGCTTGCCCACAGAATCGTCCCAGTAACCACTGATCTGATCCAGTTTCTCACGCATTTCAATGGTAGCAGAATCCATATTCGTGGAACCCTGGAACTCCAGAATCACCATAGACATATTTTCCCTGGACTGGGAGCTCACATTTTCAATGTCCGTAACCGTAGCCATGGACTGTTCAATGGGCCTGGTTACCACAGTTTCTACCGTCTCCGGGCTGGCTCCTGCATATGTAGTCATAACGATCGCATACGGCAGATTCATACTTGGCAGAAGGTCGGTGCTCATTTTTCCAAGGGAAACCACTCCAAGGATCAGTACGAGAACAACCGCCACCACCACAGTATATGGTTTCTTGACACTGTAACGTGAAATCATACTCTCTTCTCTCCTGTTTTCTGTCTTATTTGCCGATCCGATTCCGACCGGCTGGTCAGTCATACTATAATTATATTGCCTGCGATTGCCAATGTCAATCGATTCTGTTATAATGATGCAGGTATTATGAACGAGGGATATGAATAAGGAGGTATTATGGAAAAAAAGAAAAAAAAGGGAAAAACGGGCCTGATCCTTTTTCTTGTGATTCTCATCCTTGCTGCTTCAGGCGGAGCTGCCTATTATCTTTGGGAAAGGCAGAAGCCGGTCGCGGCAGTAGAGGAATATCTGGACAGTATACAGAAAATGGATTTTACCGCCATGGAATCCATGCTCCAGAGCAGTGATCTTTCCGCGTTGGATAATGCGGATGTCCGCAACGATACTTTTACAGATTTTTTTAAGAGCATTAATGAAAAAATGACTTATAAAATACGCAAAACCAATTTTGACATTCAAAATGGTACTGCTCAGGTAACGGCACGGATCCGTTATGTAGACGGCTCCGATATTTACAGGGAAACCGTAAGCGAATTTTTGCGCCAGATTGTATCCAAGGCATTTTCCGGGGAAAGTCTAACCGAAGAGGAAACGCAGCAGAAGCTGGCATCCATCCTCAGCGAAAAAGCATCCACTCTGGAGGATAAATTCAGTGAAACCGATATCGAATATCCTCTGATCAAAATAAACGGACAGTGGAAAATCGTTGCTCTGGACGATGAGACCGTAAAAATGATGTCAGCAAACTTCAAGAGTGTGGAGGATGAGATCAATCAGTCTCTTTCAACTGCGGAGGCAGAAAACCAGACCGGGGGCAGTTCTTCCCAGTCTCCCGCTGTATCGGAGAGAGATACCATTGATATGACTACAGAAAAATTCTCTATCCATTATACCAGACATACGGTAGAAAAAGATTTTGCCGGTAATCCATGCCTGCTTGTCTATTATGACTATACGAACAATGGAGCCACCGCCTCCAGTCCGATGGTGGATATCAATCTCCAGGCTTACCAGAACGGAGCTTCTCTGGACGCTGCCATTCCGGAGACGAATGATGATGCCATTGATCAGTTCATGTCAGAAATTCAGCCAGGCCAGACCGCAAGTGTCTGCCAGGCATTCTCCATCACAGACATGAGCGATGTGACACTGCAGGCCGGTGATGCCTTCAGCTTCGGAGCCGGACAGACAGCTTCTCAGATATTAAAACTGCAGTAAATTACAGATTGCAAAATTTTTTATATGCGCAGTTGTTTTTCGAAACCACTGCGTATATTTTTTGCCTTTTTTGCAATACTGTGTGTATGAAAGTGAAAGGATGGTGACATATGAGCAATAAATTTTTACAGTATTTCTCTCTGACACTTGTGATAATCGGCGCGATCAACTGGGGACTCATCGGATTTTTTAATCTGAATGTGGTATCTCTTCTGTTTGGAAGCATGACATGGCTTTCCCGGGTGGTCTACGGACTTGTAGGATTGTGCGGTCTGTACCTGCTGAATTTCTACGGCATCGTAGCTTCTGAGCCGGAGGAGGCATGAGAATGGAACAGGAATCCCCAAAACCTCTCCGGCAGAAAGCACCTGAATCGGAGATAGCCGAGCTTTCCGAAGCATGCTGCGAAAAGATCCGGGAATGCGAACACGAGATCAATAAGCTGGGATATTGGAATATCGCTCTGGTAGCTTATCAGATGAAAAGTTAAAGAAAAGCTTTGCTGGATTTCCTCCTGACAGGATCCCGCAAAGCTTTTTTACACGCAAAAAAAGAACCCTGACTATTGTCAGAGTTCCAAGAGCGATAGACGGGGCTCGAACCCGCGGTCTCGACCTTGGCAAGGTCGCGCGTTACCAACTACGCCACTATCGCATAAGCGGGTGATGGGAATCGAACCCACGTATCCAGCTTGGAA
>JALERH010000150.1 GCA_022764275.1 Blautia sp.
TGGGCAGTACGAAGGTGAATGGATTCAGTCTGGGCGGGAATGAGTACAATAATCTGAATAATGATGTTATGACCGGTGAGAGCATCACTGTAAAGGGAGCCCAGGTAGCGTACCTGCTTCCGGCGAAGCTTTTGAAAGCTCAGGATTCAGGCTCCACAGATTCTGACACAGAGCTGCATAACCCTATGGATTACGATGAGTATATAACAAAACTTGCTGATGAGCAAAACGGCGATATAAAATCCATACTGAACATGAACACCCCAGTGGAGGAATGGGGTGGGAAAAATCTTTCTCAGATTGGAGTTGATTCAGCAAAGCCGGTCACAAAGGTTTTCTACAATAACCAGAGCGACAATGGTTATGTGTATTTTTATCTGAATTTTACGGACCCGCAGGCGGCGTCTGCTTTTATGACGGAATATTATCAGAATAATCCTGCAGTAAAGGAAAATATGGATAAATACCTGTCCTTCTATTTTCCACAAAATAACAACGGAATTAAAATCAACGATACAGATTCCATGCTTCGTTATGTGACAAACGGAAATGTCCTGACTTATGACGGAGAGACGGAGAAAGGGGAGCTGAGAACCGCTACGGATACCACGGCATCCTCGGAGCTTACGCAGGAGCAGATCAACTACCAGAATATGTGGTATACCCTGAACCGAAAGATGATCGGAAGCTATGACCTTCTGAAAACAAAGGTGACAGATTCGGATGGTGTGACACATGATGAAACGAAATCGGATAGAAGCGTATATGACAATCTGGTAAATGTAAAGGAACTGGTGAGGTTTATTCAGAGTCACACGACGGGTTTGAAATATGGTTTTGATGCAGGTGCGGATAATGATAATCTGACGGCTATTCTGTATCACAACGGCGAGTCTGTTTCTTATCAGAAATCATCGGAGGATACAGGCATAGAGACAGTTGGTGGAGATAAAACTGAACTGGAAATTACGATGGATATGGCGGATAGGCTGCGACTGGTAGTGTGTACCGGAGATGTGAGGATTAAAAGCAACGTACATTTCCAGGGAATCATCATGGCAAAGGGAAAAATCACTCTGGAAGATGGAGCTTCTCTGACCAGTGCTCCTTTGGAGGCGGCAAAAGTATTCCAGGCGCTGAACAGCCAGGTAAGCGATTCTTCCAAGGCGCTTTTCTGGGAAGGCGACCGCTATGTACTTGGAAATACGACCGCAACAGAAGACACAACCAGCGGAAAGATATCGGATACTTACGATATATCACAGTCTATCGTTTATGAGAACTGGAAGAAGAGGTGACGCCATGAAAGAGAAAAATAAAGGTTACACCCTGGTGGAACTGGTTGTTGTGGTTTCTATTATGGCGATTCTTCTCACTATTATTGTTCCGAATGTCAGCATCATCTGGAGCTTCCGTGCCAAACGGGCGGCGAACTCCATTGCCGCGGCATTGGACAAAACAAAGGTGGAGGCAATGAACCGCCTGGTAGGGGAAATGAAGCTGGAAAAGTGCTCTGACGGCTACTATATCACGTATTATCTGGATCGTGGAAAACGGGCAGCCGATATCAGCGAGGAGGATGCAGAGCAAATCGGTCCGGCAAGACTTCGTATCAGCTATACCACGGATTCGGAAGATGGCATGGTACACGAACTTCAGGAAGGAGAGTCTCTCATCCTGACCTATGACCGGGATACCGGGGCGTTTCGACCGATTCAAAGTAACGTGGTGACGCAGAGTCAGGTAAATGAGTATCTGGAGAAGAATCAGGATATTGCATTTCCTGATACAGGACATTACTGTACATCGATCATCGTTTCCGGCGGGGCGCGAAGCTGCGTCATCACGTTGATCAAGGACACCGGGAAATACCAGATGAGTTAAAGGAACGGGGAGCTGGCCTAGAGTAATATTTACATATACCCCTCCAGGAAAGGAGACACACTCATGAGAAAAAATAACAAAGGTCTTACATTAATTGAATTAGTTGTTACCATCGCGATCATTGCGATTTTCTCAGGGGTTGTTGTGTCTCTGATCGGGCTGGGAAGCAATACCTACCGCGCCACGTCCGGCAACGCAAAGATTCAGATGGAAACCCAGGAAGCAGCAGATCAGATTCAGAATCTGATCATAGATGCCAACAGAAGTGTGTACTATGCAGAGTGCAGCGTAGGCGAAGGCTACAGTTTTACATTGGGAAACCAGATACAAAGTGACGTGCAGGAATCATCCGGCGGAAGAACAGGAACAGTTTCCAAGGCATTCGTAGTCTGCAATGAACAAAAAGAAGGAAATATCATAACGTATCAGTACGATGTAATCGTATGGGATGCTAACAGCCATAAGATTATTTACACCAGCAAGGAAGCGAATGCCATAGCAGACACAGAAGAAAATTCGGAAAGCGGCGAAGATACGGGTGAGGCTGCGTCGGATTTTGTTTTTTCTGAGAACGATGCCGATGGTGGCGGGGAAAATCAGGCGAATGACATTATGCCTTTTTCGGATGAGGAGTCAGAAGGAAGTCAGGGAACTTCTCAAATCATTGAAAGTAAGGTTGTGGTAGCTCCTGCTGTCCTTGCAGAAGATATCACAGATTTTTGTGCAGACACCACCCTGGTTCTGTCAGACCAGATTGTGCGTTTTCAGCTTTTTACCGAAAAGAGCGGCAAAAAAATCAATGTTTTAAATACAGTCAATCTGCGCAATCCGATTAAGGTAGCTGCTCCGGATGAATCTTTTGGTTCGGCAGCGGCAGTGGTTGGAAA
>JALERH010000153.1 GCA_022764275.1 Blautia sp.
CTCGTCGGGCTCATAACCCGAAGGTCATAGGTTCAAATCCTATTCCCGCTACTTATGCCCAGATAGCTCAGTTGGTAGAGCAGAGGACTGAAAATCCTCGTGTCGCTGGTTCGATTCCGGCTCTGGGCATTATGTTTGAGATAATATAGTTTCAGACAGAAATGGAGCATTAGCTCAGTCGGTAGAGCACTTGACTTTTAATCAAGTTGTCCGGGGTTCGAATCCCCGATGCTTCACTTAAGAAATGAGGAAATCCTATAAAAATAGGGTTTCTTTTTTTGTGTTTTTATAAATTTCGTTCAATTTGTAAGTGAAGAAAAACGGCAGTCCTTTATCATCAGTGATTTTACATGATAATAAGGCTGCCGTTTTTTATGGCTGATTAGATAATGTTCTGAATGAACTTAAACCAGTTTACCGGTAATAACAGGTTCGATGGCCTGCTCCATGAGTCTGTGAAGGACATCCATACCGCCATTTTCTTTAAAGGCGCCATACAGGAAGCGGTTTGAAAGCTCCTCAGTGACAGATTCCAGTCCTTCCATGATCATGCCCTTTCCCGGTGTTTCAGACCAGTGTATCTGAATTTCATCATCATAAAAGAAAATATGGGCTCTTCTTTTTACACATTCCTCAAGGAAGGTTATTTCAATGCGTAAAACCAGTGTTCCGTTTTCATCTGTGGTAAAATCACCAAGAGTAGCAATTAAATAGCTTTCTTCATGGAGAGTTAACCAGGTTTCCTGGGCACGTCCAAACCCGACTTTGATTTTATGCCATTCGTTGCCTTCTCCAAAATTTGCTAAAAAGTCACCCTTTTCATAGGAAAAGGAAAGGCTGTGGATTCCTTCCGTCATATTATTGTGGAAAACCTGGATAACTAACGGGAAGAGCCCCACACTTTGTGGATAAAGTTCATATTTTTTTCCATCCAGAAGCTTCATGCAGGAATGAGGATCCGGCAGCGGAATATCCTTTACGGTGTTCCAGGAATTTCTTCGTACTCCATGGAAATTCTTTTTCCAACCGCCTTTACGGATTTTGGGGAAAATGTTATTCCCGGTTTCCATTTCAGCAGTCAGGCGGCGGAGAATGGACTGTGCACAGGAATTTTCCGGAAGAATACGGGGAGGCCGAAACTCCTTTGGAAAATACTTTCGGATAATGTTCAGCATGACACAATTCTGGAAAAGTTCGTTGTTTCCTGCATTCGTAACAATGACCATATCTATATCCGGATAAACGATTACATTCTGTCCAAGCATTCCGTTAAACTCGAAGCTTCCTGGGCGCTGCTCCATCCAGAGCTGGTATCCATAACCGAAAGTTCCCGCCAGGCTTTCTACATGCTTTCCTGTGGAAGCTTCCACCCACCAGGCAGGAATAATCTGGTTTCCGTTCCAAACCCCTTTCTGAAGATAAAGCTGGCCAAGTTTTGCCATATCCTCAGCACAGAGGAAAAGTCCCCATCCACCTTTTGTTATCCCCTGGGGACAGGTTTCCCAGAAATATTTCGTAATCCCCAACGGCTGGAAGAGCCGGGGTTCTAAGTATTCTGTAAGGGTAAGTCCGGTGCGCTCCGTGACAATGGCAGATAGTACATAGGTATTCAGGCTGTTATACTGGAAGCTTTCGCCGGGGTGTCCGGAAATCGAGGCGTTTAAGTAGCTTCCCAGCCAGTCATTTCCGGAGACAATACCGGATTCATTGAAGGTTACACCGCTGGTCATGGTAAGAAGATGCTCTACGGTAACGGTGGGGCGGAAAATTTTTGCAAGTGGATTCAGTCTGCTTTCAAATATTTTGTAAATATTCTCGTCCAGAGAAAGCTTATCTTCCTCAATGAGCATTCCAATCGCCATTCCGGTAATACTTTTACACATGGAATGGGTGATATGCCAGATACCGCTTCGGTATGGGGCAAAATTACATTCGCAGATGACTTTTCCGTTTCTCAGAATCATGAGATGATGCATATCCGTGTATTTAGATGTTCCCAGTTCACGAATCATAGCTGCCAGATAATCGGAGGAAATTCCCTGACTTTCCGGGGTAGTGCGCGGAAATGGCTGCAGGTAAGGATCATCGAAAGGAAACTTTGGCTTTTGCGGAAAAAAATCCACACGGCTTGTGCCATCTGTTTTTCCAAGTATTATATTCATAATCATTTCTACAACTGCAAGTTGTTCTTTTGCCATGAAATATACCCCTCCTTTATTCTTTGATGAATCGTCGGTTAATTGTTTTGTCCATTATACTGAGTATTGCCATAAATTGCAAATATAAGAAAACGGAAAAATTTTATTTCAGGAGTTCTATTTGGACAGACCTGCAGCATAGAGTTTTAATACCTGTGTAGCCGTGGGAAGTGCGCAGTCCCATCCGTGGACAGGCATGGTAGGAAAAAGGAGGACCTTTATGAAAAGATTGAAAGAATATTTCAACGTGATAGTTACTGCTGTAATCTGCTTTTTCATGGGGATGATTCCTGGAAAAAGAGTACATGGAGAACTGGTAAAGGTACTTGAAAATGGATACGCTGCAGGCAGCGAGACCCGGAAAATGACGGGGTGCAGGGAAGATGCCTGCAGATACCATGAAAAATTCAATCTGTCAGATATCCGTAACATGGACTACATGAAAAAAAGAAAATGGAAACGTCCCAGAATCCAGAAGATATTTTTCTGGCTGGGTGGTCCGGGCGACAGGTTTCGCCCGGAACCAATATATGAAAAAACAGGATAAGTCAGGAACAACAGATTCCCGAAGTGTACAGCCAGGATAAATCACAGAAAATCTACATTGACAACACAGATTTCACTGTCAGTACCAACGCGCATGTTGGGACCCCAGACGCCGGCACCGGAAGTAACAATGTTGTGCAGGTTACCTTTTTGCAGGTACCCACAGGAATTCTCCCAGGATAACCGGGTAAAAAGATTTCCGGGAAACAGCTGGCCGTCATGGGTGTGGCCGCATAGATCAAGGTCAGCTCCCGCATCCCCAATCGCTGAAAGTTCTTTTGGCTGATGGTCGATAAAAATGATAGGTTTACTCTGGACCAGGTCTTCTGTTAACTGGTCCGGAGTCTTCCTGTCATCTTCCAGTTTCTTTGAGCGGGAAATATCCTTTCGTCCAACAAGGTAAAACCTGTCGTCTATAAGGACGGATTCATCCTCTAGCAGTTGAATTCCGGCATCCGTCAAAAATTCCTTCATACGTGGATCGTCACAATCGGAATCTTTTCCTCCAAAAGTGAATCCTGCCAGAATTGGTTCATTCAGATCATGGTTGCCCCAACAGGCGTATACACCATATTTTGCCTGAATGGTTTTGAGCAAACTCCCCAGCTCTTCGGGAGACCAGATGGCATCATATTCATTGTCGAAAATATCTCCTGCAAAACACACCAGATCCGGGTTCTGTGAATTGATCTTTTCCACCAGGTTTCTGGCCTGACTAAGACTGCTATTGTAACCGAAATGAGTATCCGCCACCAGGACGATTTTCAGAGAATCCATCCCTTCCACTTCTTTTTCAACTTTTACATCATAAGGTGTTACTTTAAGGTTCCATACATGAACGATTCCATAAATGCTCACAAAGAGGATACACAGGAGGCAAAACGCTCCGGTAATGACAAAGGAAGAGCGATTCTGAATAAAACGAGCGTGAAATCCACACTTTAAGATCAGGTGTCCTGTATCAGCGATAATGATTATAAGGAGTATGTACAGGAAGGTTCCGAGAAAATAGTTACTTGTAATCTTCAGAAAACGGTGCAGACCGGCTGGCTTTTTTATGAGAAAGCAGGTGAGCAGGGAGGAGGCCAGAAAAATATAACTACCGGCAAATAAAATTCGGAATAATATAGTCTGAAAAAGATGATGGCAGGCTCCCATCCAGAGAAATATCCATCGTACTACATAAATATTTACTAAAAGATAGAGAGGTGCAAGAAACAGGGCAATCATGAGAGAAAACCTCCTGAATAAAATTTTATATGTCGGTTTTCAGTATACCCCAATTAATAAAATAAGACAATTGTCCATATATTAGGAAAAAGATATAAACAGGACAAATCTATGAAAAAAATATTTTTCTCTTATATTCAATTCCTTCCAGTCATACTGATTCTTCCTTACCTCATTACAATTCTCATAAATGGTCCGGAGAGTTCTTTGGTCATGCGGACACCCGATGTGGAAAGCTGCCTTCCGGTTATCCTTTCCCTTCAGATAAAAGAGGATTATGAACCGGAAGCCGTAAAAGCTCAGGCAATCATAGCACGCTCCAATGTTTACCGGCAGATGGAAGAGGGAAAAAATATTTTTGATATTCTGGAGAAAACAGGGGAAAAATTAAAAGATACATATGGGATAAAGGATATTGTGTCAAAGCTGGAAAGCTGGGAAATATATGAGGAGGCAGTGAGTGAGACCGAAGATAAGGTACTTACATCTGAGGGAGAATTGAAGCTGATCCCTTACCATGAAATCAGCAGCGGGATGACCAGGAACGGGCAGGAAGTTCTGCACAATGAAGAATATTCCTATTTAAAATCTGTAGACAGCAGTGGAGATAAAACAGCGGCAGATTATCTGAACAGTGTATATGTATCTGCCAGACAGATGCCAAAAAAACTGGTAATAAAGAGCAGAGATTCCGCAGGATATGTAACAATGCTTTTGGCAGATGAAAACCCGCTGGAAGGGGAAGCATTTCGTCAGGGATTGGGGCTTTCCTCGGCAGATTTTACTGTTCAGATTGTAGGTTCAAAATATCGTTTTCTGTGTAAGGGAAAAGGGCATGGCCTGGGTTTTTCTCAGTATGGCGGAAATTCTATGGCAAAAGAGGGAAGTACCTGTGAAGAAATTCTGAAGACTTATTTTCCGGCCATGAATCTGGAAGATATATGGGATATCCGATGAACAGAAGATTTACAAATAAGTGAATAAACTCCCATATTTTGGACACCCTATAGTTACAAGCAGAGTGGTTGGCCTTTGGGCAGAGCTGCTGCGAACAGATTACGCATGTAGAGGTGAAAAGAATATGAGGAAAAACAAAGCAGGCAAAATGATTTTTAATGGTGTCCTCCTGGCGGCAATGGCGGCTCTGGGTCTGACCGTCTATCAGGTGGGAACGTCAGGAAAAAAGGACAGTGCCCAGGAGGTACTGCCCCTGGAAAGCACGAATGAAACGCAGACCGCTAAGGCGGAGGAGGAACCGCTGGTAGATGCGGGAACCAGCCAGGTGGAAGCGGATATGAGCAGTATGGATGGAGACGATTTTCTGGCAAATAAAGATACCGGAGATTTTGTATCGGAGAATTCCACAATAGACGATTCTATTGATTCTGCGGCGGGAACAAATAATCTGGATGGAACCAATAATACAGTGGATATGGCAGCAGCTGCGGATACGGCAGTTTCGGTCTATACGGCGCCGGAAATCAATTTTTCCGAGGATACTTTGATGGAGTGGCCCTTACATGGTACAATTCTGATTGATTACAGCATGGATCAGACAACCTATTTTCCGACTCTGGACCAGTACAAATTAAATCCATCTATTGTGGTACAGGCAGGAGAAGGTGCGCCGGTTGTATCTGCAGTGAACGGAACCGTATTTTCCATTGAGGAGGATGCCCAGACCGGAACAACGGTTACGATGGAATTGGGAAATGGATATCAGGCTATTTATGGACAGCTTACGGATCTGAATATTTCTGAAGGCGATACGGTTACAAAAGGAACCACGATCGGTTATGTGGCAGCGCCTACAAAATACTACAGCAAAGAGGGCAGCAACCTGTATTTTGCCATGAAAAAAGACGGGAAGCCGATTGACCCGATTGCATATCTTCCGTAACGTACAGAGGGAAAAATATTCACAAATTCGGAAAAAGAACGTATAATAAAGCAGGTGGGAAAGCAAAATCCGCAATCGGTATTATCCTACCTGCTTTTTCTTTACCGGGTATGTGCCCTGTATGACTGATATACGTTTCCGGCCGATTGCTTTTTATAGAGAATGGGAGAACTGCTGTCATGTATGGCGGTGGTCCTCCTTTACATAGAAAAAGGAGCAATTTATGAATTATGCTTATATGGTTCGCTGTGCAGACGGAACGCTTTATACGGGATGGACAAACTGTCTGGAAAAGCGTTTAAAGGCTCATAATGAGGGAAAAGACGGCGCCAGATATACAAGAAACAAACGACCGGTAACGCTGGTCTATTGCGAGGGGTTTGCTACGAAAGAAGAAGCCATGAGCAGAGAATATGCCATCAAGCAGCTTTCACGGGCGGAGAAGCTGGAATTGATGGCATTTTAAAAAGAATGTAATATTGGTATCGCAGTAACAGATTATATTGGCATCGTAGCCACGAAACAGTACATGACAACAAAGTGGCAGGCACTTCCCAGCATGACAAAAATGTGGAAAATTTCGTGGGAGCCGAAATTTTTGTGTTTGGAATCAAAAATAGGAAGCTTCAGTGCGTAAATCACGCCGCCGATGGTGTAAATGATTCCTCCTGCAAGGAGCCATCCGAATCCGGCTTTCGGAAGTGCGTGTATAATTGGGACAAAAGCAAGAACACACAGCCAGCCCATTCCAATATAGAGCACGGAGGAGACCCATTTGGGACAGGTCACCCAGAAAGCTTTAAAAATGATTCCAAGAATTGCTGTTGCCCAAACCAGAGCACAGAGGGCATAACCAAGACGGTTATGGAGTACGATCAGGCATACCGGTGTATAGCTTCCGGCTATCATCACAAAAATCATCATGTGATCGAGCTTTCTCAGCCTGCGGTTTACTTTTTCTGTGGAGTCCACAGAATGGTATATGGTACTCGCTGCATAAAGTAAAATCATGGTCAGAATGAAAATGCTCAAAGCCGCTATATGAAGGGAGTCCGTCCATCCGGCTGCCCGAATGAGCAGAGGAGCCGCACCTGCAATGGCGAGAAGAAGGGCAATTCCATGGGTAATCGCACTACCCGGGTCTTTCAATTTCAGTCTCATTTGAATTTCCTCCTTTAAAATAAATTGTAAGACTTCAATAAGTAGTTTTTAAAACTATATTAAAAGTATATGATTACTATACCACGCTTATTCTAAAATGCAAGGGTTTTATGAGATTTTTATTTTTAAAGCTTTTCTATTTTATGCGAATCATGTAAAATAGAACAGAGACGTTTAAGATAAAAGTGAGAAAATTGCAGAAGTTAAAATAGAGAATAAAAGGAGGATACAAAAATGGAACGGCATGCATTTGCTATGGAAGTAAAAGAGGGAAGAAAGGACGATTACAGAAAAGCACTGGGGAAAATCTGGCCAGAGCTGACTGCTTTTCTTGACAGAAATGAAATTAAAAATTTCAGTATCTGGAATACGGACAGCCTGATTTTCGGGTACTATGAAAAAGCAGACGGTTCAGTTCTTTCCGCGGAAGAGAAAGAAATCAGTGAAAGACTTACAAAAGAAATCGAGGATACGTTTACCTGGATTTCCACGCCGGGGCAGGATATGAGACTGATGTACCATGACTTCGGCATTGTAAGAGAGAGTAAGGAACTGATTCGTCACAGAATGTTTATGACAAAGCTGAAACCGGGCTGTGAGGAGGAATACAAGCGCAGACATGACGGTCTTGTGGAACAGCGGGGAGATACGGTAAATCCGGGACCAGACAGCAATTTCAGTATCTGGAGTGCAGGAGGCTATATCTTCGGATATGATGAAATTGATACGACGATGGAAAAAGAGCCGGATGAAGCTGCCCGTGAGACCAGCGTTGCATGGGAGACCAGGCAGCTGGGAATCATGGATTGGATTACCAATGATATGGACTGGCTTACAGGAGAACATCATTCGGCCAGCGTACGTCTTGCATGGCATGAAGGAAAATAAAAGAGGCGTATAAAGGTATAAAATCCCTTCATTTACAGATACTAGTATCACGAAAATTTATGATACCAGTATAGATAAATGGAGGGATTTTTTATGAAAGCGACAGGAATCGTAAGACGGATAGACGATTTAGGAAGAGTGGTAATCCCAAAGGAAATCCGCAGGACGCTGCGAATTAAGGAGGGCACACCGCTGGAAATTTTTACGGATCGGGAGGGAGAAATTATTCTGAAAAAGTATTCTCCCATTGGAGAACTCAGCATTTTTGCCAAGGAATATGCGGAAGCTTTGTCGCAGACAACGGGGATGGTATCCTGCATCACAGATCACGATCAGGTAGTAGCGGCAGCAGGCCTTGGAAGCAAGGAATTTGCCGGGAAGGAAATCAGCAGAGAACTGGAGGAAGCGATTACCGGTCGGGAAGGAAAATGTGTAAACGGAAAAGATAAAGGGAAGATTCCCATAGTGGATGAGCAGCAGGAACAGCCTTACTCGCAGGCAATCCAGCCGATCATCTGTTCAGGAGACGCGATAGGCAGCGTTATTCTGATGGGAAAAACAGAGAAGAATATCATGGGTGATGGGGAAATGCTGCTGGTACAGACGGCAGCAGGATTTCTGGGAAGACAGATGGAACAGTAGCTATGTCTGTAGTCGGTGTCCGTGCAGTGTATGATACTCTTCCAGTGTCAGACCTGTCATAGAGAGGTAAGCTGCAAGAGGTCTGGTGACGTATCGGATATGCCATGGTTCGTATGGCACCCCCGTAATTTTTTCTTTATTTTGGGGATAGCGGAGAATGAAGCCAAAAAGGGAGGCATTACGGGCAAGCCAAAGGCCCTCCGGCGTTTCTGCAAATTCTTCCACAAGTTCCATGCGGACTGCCGGGCAGGAAAGATCCAGAGCCAGGCCGCTCTGATGTTCACTTGTACCGGGAGCAGCCACATAAGGACTTCCGGTATAAAGCTCTTTTTGCCGGGTATAGGAGCGATACCCGGAGATTCCGAAAAGACTTAACCCTTCCCCCTGGCTGGAGTTTATGAGGCGGAGGGCAGCCCGGGCGGTTCCTCTCTCCAGAAGTCGTTTGGGGTCATTCGGCGGAGCATCAAAGGGAAGACCGATATCTACCAGATGCTCAGGGATAAAATCTTCCGGGAGAGGATGCTCCCGATTAATAAGACGTGTATAAAAATCAGACATAAAAACAGCCCCCTTTCCCTTTTATGTTTATGAAAAGGGAAAGGAGGTTATTCCATTTAAATTAAATATCCAGATCCTTCTGGCTCATCTCTTCTATGAGATCCTTTTTTGTATCATACAGCTTCTGGGAAAGATCTACATATACTTTCTGCGGATTTACAAAACGTCTGGATTCATCCCACAAAGTATTCTGCTCTTTCTGACAGAATTCACGGAGTTCCATTACAGATGGGGAAGTGTAGACACGCTTTCCTTCTTTGATGACTGGAACGAGAAGCTCGCGGACCTCATAGGTACCACCCAGGACTTTTGTCTTTTTCCAAGTATCCACCGGGTCAAAAATAATCATGGTCTCTTCCGGGTCGATTTTTTCATCAGCGAGGCAGATAAGGTCTGCCTTGATTTTTCCTGTGGATTTGCCATAAATGCGATAAACGGTTTTATTGCCCGGGTTTGTAACTTTGGCAGTATTTTCAGAAAGTTTGATCTTAGGGATAAATTCTCCGGTCTGCGGGTCTTTCACAGCAGCGAGCTTGTATACGCCGCCAAAAGCAGGGTTATCGTTTGCGGTAATCAGCCTGGTGCCGACGCCCCAGGAGTTAATTTTTGCATCCTGTGCCTTCAGACTTTCAATCAGATATTCATCCAGATCACTGGATGCGGAAATAGTAGCATCATCAAAACCGGCAGCAGCGAGCATCTTGTAGGCTTCTTTGGAAAGGTATGCAAGGTCACCGCTGTCGATACGGATACCGTATTTTTTCAGTGGAATGCCTTCCTGGCGCATTTCCTCAAAGACACGGATCGCGTTTGGAACACCGGATTTCAGGACGTCATAGGTATCTACCAGGAGAATGCAGGCGTCGGGATATAATTTTGCATAAGTTTTAAATGCAGTATATTCATCCGGAAAACTCATGATCCAGGAATGTGCATGAGTGCCCAGAACCGGAACGTCAAACATCTGTCCTGTGAGTACACAGGA
>JALERH010000161.1 GCA_022764275.1 Blautia sp.
TAAAATGAGCAGGTGCCCTCACATCAGTGAGGATACACCTGCTCAAAAATTTTTTATAGAGGTTTTGTTTACGAAATCAAAAATTCTTTCCTGCTCATTCGTCGCCATGCCAGACCGGTTCATAACCGCCGTCAGCACCCCGGCGCACAAGCTGCTCCAGCTCCTCTGTTTTCCAGGAAAGGGCTTTCTCTGCCTCCCCGGTAAATTTTACGCAGGTTCCGCAGGAGGAGCTTAGATTTCTGGGAACCGGCATGATCTTTGCGGCAAATCCTTCCTGATCGCATTTCTTTTTAAAGGCCATAGCCCCAAAATGGGAAAAGAAGGTAGCTACATATTCTTCCATTATTTTCTCACGGTAAGGACGAAATCCTCCCCGTCCTCCTTACAGCTAACCTGATAACCCTGATGAGTGGCAAAGCGTGTCACATTTTCCTTTGCGGTTACATTGTCCACCAGAATGGTATAGCTGCTTTCTTTGCCCGCCAGGGCATTTTTCGTCATGATGACAGGTTCCGGACAGGAAAGTCCTCTTGCATCAACTGTTTTCATATATTATCTCCTTTCCGATACGCCTTTGTTACGCTTCCTTACGTCTGGAATTGATGACTGCGATTACTGCCAGCACTGCAAAGCCGATGATGACAGCAATTTTTCCGTTTGCAGTAGGGCCTTCTCCGGAAGAAGCCAGTCCAAAGTTATGCGCAATGGCAGCGCCTGCCATAAGACCAAATACCGTAATCGCGGAATCGGTGTTTCCTTCGCCTGCAAGTACAAGCTGACGCAGCGGACATCCTCCCAGAAGCACACAGCCGAATCCGGCAAGAGCCATACCAAGGGCATTCCATAATCCATCTGTGTGCGCGATCGGCTGACCTGCAAATCCCGGATGGAAATATCCCAGTATGAGATTTCCAACAAAAGCAGCAACTAAAATTGCAAGGAATCCAAACAGCAGCTTCCACTCTCGAAACAGCACTGCATCACGGATACCGCCTACCATGCAGAGACGTGTTTTCTGCGCAAGAGCACCTACCACAAGGCCTGCGATCAGAGAGATGGCGATTGCCGCATGTTTTGCTCCCGGTCCGCCTTCCGGCTCTGTAAAATGGATGAATACCGGAGCTGCCACCAGAAGCACCAGGACTGCTACCCAAACCACCGGGAAAAGTCCGCCCTCTACCGGCTGCATTTTATAGGAACGCTTCAGAGTGTAGCCTCTTTTCAGGAAAACAACGCCCAGTAAGATTCCAGCCGCAAAACCGATGATTCCAAAAAGAGCATTGAAATCGCCGCCTGCCAGACGGAGAATCATACGGAACGGACATCCCAGGAACATCAGACATCCGATCATCACGAATGCACCAATGATAAAGCGCGTCACGGGCGCAGAGCCTCCGCGGGGTTTGAACTCCTTGTTTACCAGTGAAAGGATGCAGGCACCCAGAACCAGTCCCACTATTTCCGGACGTATGTACTGTACGGCTGCTGCAGAATGGAATCCCAGTGCTCCTGTGGTATCACGCAGGAAGCAGGCGATACAGAACCCCATGTTTGCCGGATTTCCGAAATACACCAGTGCCACCGCAATAATGCCGATTATAACACCGGCTGCTATGATCAAAGGTGTCTCTTTTTTCATTTTTTCATTCATTTTTATCTTTCCCTCCCTCGAAACTTTATAAAAATCATATCATTCCCATGAATTTTATTCCAATCAATAATTAAAATATTTTTTCTGTATTTATAGATTTTTTCAATAAATTATGCTACACTTCTTTTAAAGAACAAAGAAGGCAGGAATCTTATGAACAAAATATACTTTGACCAGGCCAGTACCTCTTATCCCAAGGCGCCCCATGTAACGGATGCCATGGTACGGTACATGACCCAGGTAGGAGCAAACGTAAACAGAGGCTGTTATGAAAATGCCTACTCCGCAGAAGAAATGGTATATGAAACGCGCGAACAGCTCTGCCGGCTCTTTCATTTTGAGAAAAGCAAAAATGTGATCTTTACTAACAATGTCACGACCAGTCTGAATATCATTCTTAAGGGACTACTAAAACCCGGTGACCACGTTCTGGTCTCCTCCATGGAGCACAATGCAGTCATGCGGCCTCTGGTGCAGCTTGCGGAAAACGGGGTGGCTTTTGACCGTATCCCCTGCAGACAGGACGGCACAATGATCACAGAAGCAGTAGAGACCATGATCCGGCCCAATACCCGGGCCATTGTAACGCTCCACGCTTCTAATGTCTGCGGGACACAGATGCCCCTCGCCATCCTGGGAGAGATCTGTCACCGCCATGGCCTTTTTTTCATCGTGGACACCGCACAGACTGCCGGAATCCTCCCCATTGACATGGAAGCCCTGCATATTGACGCGTTGGCGTTCACCGGGCACAAGGGACTGCGGGGTCCTCAGGGCACAGGCGGCTTTCTGGTCACAGACGAACTTGCTTCCCAGATGGAACCTCTTATCTCCGGCGGTACCGGAAGCATTTCCCATACCGAAGAGATACCGGAATTTATGCCGGATCGGTTTGAACCCGGAACCCCCAATCTTCCGGGAATCTTTGGCCTGAACGCTGCCCTTTCGGATCTGGAAGCAGGGTCCATGCAGAAGCTTTATGAGAAGGAACTTTCCCTTACCGGTTATTTTCTGGAAAAACTGCTGGAACTGGACGAAAAAGAAAAGCATCTCAAAATCATCGGAAAAAAAGACCTGGAAAGCAGATGCGCCGTTGTCTCCATCCAGACAACGGAAATGGATATGGCAGAAGCCGCATGGCAGCTTGACGATGCGTTCCACGTTATGACAAGGGTGGGACTTCACTGTGCCCCCAGCGCCCACAAAACTCTGGGAACTTATCCGCAGGGAACCATCCGTTTCTCCTTCGGGCCGGAAAATACGAAAGAAGAAATCGAGGAAGCAGTCCTGGGGTTGAAACAAATTCTGGAAAGGAAGCTGTAGCTATGGAGTTCAAACAATTGGAGGCCTTTGTGGCGGTGGTGGAGTACAACAGTTTTTCGGAAGCTGCAAAGCACCTGTATCTTACACAGCCCACCATCAGTGCCCACATCCGTTCTCTGGAACAGGAGCTGAATTCCAGGCTCATTATCCGGACAACAAAAAAGCTGACCGTCACCCAACGGGGCTATCAGCTTTACGATTGTGCCATGAATATACTGAACATGCGGGATAATCTCATCGAGGAATTTACAGGACGTGACCGAAAGATCATCGACCTGGGCGTGTCCACCATCCCCTCTTCCTACATTCTTCCGGAAATCCTGAGCGCTTTTGGTTCCCGGAATCCAAACGTGTATTTCCATGCCTGGCAGTCGGACAGCCAGGGAGCAGTCTCCCGTGTTCTGGACGGAAGCGTGGACTTAAGCCTGGTGGGAAACCGCTTTGAGGAGGAAGACTGCTGCTTTATTCCTTTCTGCCAGGATAAGCTCGTAATCGCCACTCCGGTCAACGAACATTTCCTGCAGTATGAGGAAAAAGGTGCCCATTTTTCCGATTTTCTGGAAGAACCTTTTATCATGCGGGAAAAAGGCTCCGGCACGAAAAAGGAAATCGATCACTATATGGAATCCCACGGAGTTTCTGCCTCCTCCATCCGCGTGGTAGCCCGCATGAACGATCTGGAAGCCATCCGGAAATCCATCGTAAATGGACTCGGCATCTCCATTTTATCCTACCGTTCAGCCCGTGATCTGGCGGAGTCCCGACAGATTCTTCTCTTTCCTCTGGAAGAGAATACACCCTCCCGCACCTTTTATATCGTGTACAGCAAAAACCGGATACTCAAGCCTCATGTGAAGCAGTTTATCCGGTTTGTGGAGGAATTTTATCGTACTTAAAGCACGGAATCTATGAGTCTTTTCGTATAATCGGTTTTCGGATGATTGGTGATCTCATCCGGAGTTCCCGTCTCCATGACACGGCCCTGGTACAGAACGAGGACTCTTTCGCAAAACATCTGTACCAGCGCCAGATCATGGCAGATCATAAGAAATGAAAGATTCTTTTTTTGTTTCAGCTCTATCAACAGCTCTAACACCTGCTTCTGAACCGTCACATCCAGGGCACTGGTCGCCTCATCGCAGATCAGAAGAGCCGGATCCACTGCCAGCGCTCTGGCGATTGCCGCTCTCTGGCACTGTCCGCCGCTCACCTCATGAGGATAACACTTTGCGAATTCAGGTGTCAGTCCGCAGGTTGCCAGAAGCTCTTCTACTTTTTTCCCGGTTTCCTGCCTGTTCATCCCCATGTTGCGGAGACTTTCCCCGATTCCATCTCCCAGGGTTCGACGGGGATCAAAGGATTCCACTGGCATCTGAAAGACCATCTGGATCTTCTGCCAGGCTTTCCTGAGTTCCTTACCTTTCGCATGGGTAATATCCTGTCCCAGCAGCGTAACCGTTCCTTCCGTAATGTCCGTCAGCCGTGTGACCATTTTCGCAATGGTGCTTTTTCCGGAACCGGATTCCCCTACAATTCCAAGACACTCTCCCTGTTTTACCGTAAAGCTTACATCATCCACGGCAGTAAAGGATTTTTTCCCGGAAGTAAATACTTTTTTTAAATGCTCTGCCTGCAGTATCGTATCCGACATATCAGCCTCTCCTTAAATGCAGTACCGAATCCATCAGTTTTCTGGTATATTCATTTTCCGAATGATTCAGCACATGGTCTGTGGAACCGTATTCCATAACATTGCCGTTTTTAAGAACCAGTACCTGGTCTGCCATCGCCCCAACAACTCCGATATTGTGAGTAACCAGGATCATGGCTGTTCCGTAATCCTGCCGCATCAGTTTCATTTCTTCCACTACCCGCTTCTGCACGGTTACATCCAGTGCACTGGTAGGCTCATCCGCAAGGAGGAGAGATGGTTTCATCAGCATAGCTGTGCAGATTCCCACACGCTGGTTCATGCCGCCGGACAATTCAAAAGGATAGCTGTTCAAAACTCTCTCGTAATCCTCCAGACCGATTTTTTTCATCAGGGCACCTGCCCGCTCACAGGCTTCTTTTTTGGTAATACTCTCATGTTCTGACAGGCTCTCGTATATCTGGGCACCAACGGTACGGATCGGACACAGGGCCGCCTCACAGTCCTGAAACACCATCCCGATTTCCGGCCCCAGGAGCTTTCGCTGCTCTTTTTCAGGCATATCCACCACATTCTGACCCTTGTAATAAATATCGCCCCGGGTAACCATGCCGCCTCCGCCCAGAAGCCCCATAATCGCCTTGATAATGGTGCTTTTACCGCTTCCGGACTCTCCTACCACGCCCAGGATTTCTCCCTGGTTCAGGTTGAAGCTCACGTCCTGCACGACCGGCTTTCCATTATAGCAAATGGTAACATGCTCTACCCGTAATAAAGGTTCCATCGTAAGCCTCCCTTCCGTATCCGTACCGTTGTTTTTCATCTGATCATTCCTTCTGCCGAATTTTATTCTACATTCAGATCTGCTGTAATCTCATAATAATCACATGGATGTGCAGCCATACCTGTTACGTTTGACTTTGTAACGATTCCCATATTCAGATGGGATACAAAGAAAATCGCACTCTCGTCCAGCATCGCCTGCTGCATCTGGATTGCAAGCTCGCCCCTCTTTTCTTTGTTAAATTCCTGATGGAGCTGCTTGTACAGGGTTTCCACGGTCTCGTTGCTGTGGTGAGAACGGTTCTTTGCAGAATTTTCCAGACAGCATGTGGTAAAGAAATATTCCGGATCACCTGTCGGAGCTGTTGTAAGAGAACTTACATATACGTCATATGCACCAGTCTCCAGGACACCCAGATGATCCTGCGTGCAGTTCACATCCACATCAATGCCGATTTCCTTCAGCGTTGCCTGCGCGTACTCTGCAAGCTTCGGCTGTTCCAGACGTCCCGGATAGGTCAGCCAGCGAACTATAAGCTTCTGTCCGTCCTTGTCCCTATATCCGTCCCCATCCGTGTCAGTCCATCCTGCATCCTCCAGGACAGCTTTTGCCCCTTCCGGATCATAATCAGGAACTGTCACAGCCTCATTACCGTAGCTGAAGCTGCTCGGGAATGCTGCTTTTGCAGGAAGTCCGCGCCCTTGCATCAGCACGGAACAAAAGCCTTCTTTATCGATTCCCATGCATACTGCTTTACGAACAGCTTCATCCTGCATGAGCTCGGAATCATAATTAAACTGTCCGAAGAAACAGCGGCTTGTAGCACAGGAGTTGATGGTGTATTCCGGATTTCCATCAAATAATGCATAGCTGTCGTAGGAAAGTCCATAGGTTCCCTGGATATCGCCTGTCTGGAGGGAAGCAGCAAGAGAGCTCGCATCACTGAATGTCTTTACTACTACCTTATCTACATTCACTTCTCCGCCCCAGTAATTTTCATTTTTTACCAGGTCGATCTGGGTGTCTGTTACGTTGGTGGCAATATAAGGACCAGTACCTGCTACATTTGCGGTTCCCGCAGAATCACCTTCTACTCCGTCTGTACCGTAGGACATATCAATGATCGCACCGTAAGGGTCACCCAGATAATTGATGATAGACGGGCAAGGTTCTGTAGTATAAATCGTAATGGTCATGCCATCAGCATCAATATGGTCGATTTTCATATCGCTGGGTGCACGGTCATGAACAGCAAGAAGATGATCCAGACACTCCTTTACCGCTTCTCCGTCCAAGGTACGTCCGCTGGAAAACTGAACACCGTCACGCAGTGTGATTTTTACTGTGGTATCGTCCACAAATTCATAATCTGTAGCCAGCCACGGTTCAATTTCCATGTTATCGTTGTATTTGAACAGTGTTTCTCCCACTCCGTAACGGAGAGCGCTCCATCCGGAATAGTTATTGTGTGGATTCAGGCCCTCATCGCCCATTTCCACACCATATCCGGTAGTGCCGTAGACAAACGTTTTTTCTCCATCGGCAAGTACAGGAACTGTCATCACAGAAACAGCCATTACACTGGACAGAAGTGCTGCAAAAATCTTTTTTCTCATATTTGTACCTCAGCTTTCTTAAATGTATATACTTTTTTATCTGTATCTCTGCTTCGGATCCATATAGTCCCGGAGAGTATCTCCCAGCAGATTAAAGATCATAACCGTAACAAAAATCGCACCGCCCGGTGCCAGCACCATCCAGGGTGCCGTCTGAAGCATGACACGGCCATCACTGATCATGCTTCCCCACTCTGCCATCGGCGGTTTTACACCAAGTCCCAGGAAGGATAATCCTGCCAGTTCCATCATCATGGTACCGATATCCAGAACCGATGTCACAAGAATCGGGCCCGCGATATTGGGAAGGATATGTTTCACCAGAAGCTTCGGCGTACTGCTTCCGGACAGTCTTGCCGCCATCAGATAGGAAGAATCCTTTTGTGCCAAAGTGAGGCCTCTTGCCAGCCTTGCAAATTTCGGCCAGCTTATGGCTCCCAGAGCGATGATGGCGTTCTGTACACCGCCACCCAGTACTCCTGCTACCGCCAGGGCAAAAACCAGGCCAGGAAAAGCCAGGAACACATCGGAAATACGCATAAGGATGGTATCAGCTTTTCCGCCGCACCATCCGCAGATAATTCCGATGGCAGTTCCTGTTACGGTTATGATTGCCACCAGAAGCAGTGTCGCATAAATGCTGGTGGTACTTCCAATGATGACACGCGACAGCATGTCCCGCCCGTATCGATCCGTACCAAGAGGATGCGCCATGCTTGGCGGCTGCTGGGCCTCCAGCAGATTCTGCGCATAGGGATCATAGGGACAGAGATATTCCGCGAAAATTGCGATCAGCAGAAGAATGACAGCCAGAGCAGTCAAGAACAGCAGTTTGGCTTTCATATGATTCTTTTTCATCTTCTGCTCACGCACCGTAATCTTTTTTTCTTCGCTCATGCTCCTTCACCTCCCAGACGTACACGGGGATCCAGATAATGATAAATAATATCTGTTATCAGATTCACGACAACGTAGATGATCGCCATCCAGGCAACATATGCCTGAATAATGGGATAGTCACGCATATTTATGGCATCTACGGCCATCTTTCCCACGCCGTCCCACATGAAAATGTTTTCCACGATCGTAGTCCCGCCGAGAAGGCTTCCGATGGATAATGCCAGCAGGGTGATGATTGTGAGCATAGACGATTTCATCACACTTTTCCAGATGATAACTTTTCCCCTCACACCCCTTGCACGCGCACCTGCCACGTAATCTTTGTTCAGCTCCTCCAGAACCGCAGCCCTTACCTGTCTCGTATATTTGGAGGCCATGGACAATGTAAGCGTCAGGGTAGGAAGAATCAGGCTCATCGCCTTATTCTCCGTGGTAATGACCGGCAGCCATCTCAGCCTGATGGAAAAGATATACATCAGTACAAGTGCAGCGAAAAAGTTTGGCATGGAATTTCCGATAAAGCTGAAAAAACGAATCAGATAATCCACCCATTTATTATGCTTTATCGCAGACAAAATTCCCAGCGGAATCGCAATAGCAACCGTCAGCAAAATAGAAGACAGAGTCAGCAGCAGCGTGGCCGGAAGCTTCGATACAAACGTCTCAAACACATCCTTATGGGACACATAGCTCTCACCCATATCTCCTCTCAGCATTCCTCCAAACCAGTTTGCATACTGTACAAGGAACGGTTTATCCAGTCCGTATTCCGCTTTCGCGGCGTCAATCACCTCCTGTGATACTGCCGTCCCCGCATTTTCATACATATAGGTCACTGCATCTCCTCCCGCCAGACGCATCATGGCAAAAGACAAAAAGGTAATTCCTATCAGGATAGGAATCAGATGCAGAAGTCGTTTAATGATATATTTTCCCATCTCTGTTCACCTCTGAAGCTGTAATGTCACAAACTCCACGAACTCCTGTGCAATAGCAGAAAAGTCTTCCCCTTTTCTCCGGATATAACCAAAGATCACCTGTGCCTCCATACCAGCCATTTTCTTCCCTTCCGTTCCCTCTCTCCAGGGTTTTCCGGAAAGATAGCCTCCGCTGATATTCACCAGATCACTGATCTGCAGAATACGCTCCATGATGTAATCACTGTTTGTCGTAATCACCATATCCGCTTCTGATGCGGTATCTCCGTTTATATCCGTAAGATTCCAGTAATTATCCGGCGAAAATTCATCCGGAAAACGTTGAATCAACTTCATATCTTTAAAGTTCAGATTGTTTGCTTCGTCCGTTTCACGGTAATCTGCACCCGGATAGGCCATGATGTCCGTCTCCTTCAGCGCCTGAAATTCCAGATAATTTCTGGACAGGTAATACTGAAATGCCGATAACTGTTTTTGCATTATATAGACAAATCCTATATCGTCCTCACGTTCCCGCACCCTCTCTGCCACTTCACGGCTGCCGGCCGAGTACACCTGGTAGTGTATTTTTTCCGTCTTATGAGCGCTGTAAAACTGTACAAATACATCGGCAAACCAGGAACTTGGATTGCAGGATACAGACAGGTTCTCTCCTGCTTTATTCTTCTGTGACAGCTGCATTTTCTGAACATTATCCAATACCGCCACTGCATATGGGTAAATATTTTTTCCTTCGCATGTCAGACGAATTCCCTTTGCCTGTCTTTCAAACAAAGGATATCCCAACTCTGTTTCCATATTTTTTATGATCTTGCTCACACTTGACTGTGTGGTAAATAATTCTTCAGCGGCCTTGCTGAATGACCCGGTTCGTGCACAGCTTACGAAACAGTTTATTGCTCTTAAATCCGTCATCTTTTGTCACCTCTGCAGACAAAGCGGAAGTTCAAGGTTATACTTTTCCAACAGTTCTCTGTCCCTGAGAATCTCTTCTGTTTTTCCGTCTGCAACAATCGTTCCTTCTCCCATCAGAATGGTCCTTTCACAGGTATCCAGGATCATATCCAGGTCATGGGAAGCTATAATTTTCAGATGCTCAAATGAATTCAGGATATGTATCAGATTCCTTCTGTTTTTCGGGTCAAGGGCTATGGATGGCTCATCCATCAATATAATATCCGGAGTCATAGACAAAATAGTCGCGATTGAAACCAGCTTTTTCTCACCGCCGGACATTTTATAAATCTGCCGGTTTTCCAGATACTCAATACCGGTCAGATGAAGTGCCTCTTCCACACGTCTTTTCACCTCAGGTTCTGACATCCCATAGTTTCTTGGAGCAAACGCAACATCCTCATAAACGGTATTCATAAACAGCTGACTGTCTGAATCCTGAAAAACATAGCCGATCCTGGAGCGTATTTCAGACAGTGTATTTTTTTCTACCGGAATGTTTTCGACCCGTATGGAACCGGTAAACTGAAGATTCAGACCCACCAGCATTTTAAGAAGCGTAGACTTTCCCACACCATTTGCTCCGATCAACCCGATGGAATCTCCTTCTCCGGCATGAAATGACACGTCCTTCAGGATTCTTTTTCCCGTCTCGTATTCAAACGACACGTTTTCCACATCGATTCGTATATGACTCATATCAAAAAACCTCCAATCAGATTTCCGATCACCAATATGACCGGAAACAGGCGAAACAGCACCAGGATTCCAATCCAGAACAAAAAATAAAGCGCATCTGACCATCGAAATATAAGGCTGTTTCGCAGATACCCATAGTCCCCCTGATATCCCCTGAGCCGCATACTGTCATATACCTCATTTGCCCTGTCCATACTCCTCAGCAGCAGCTGCCCCACCAGAGACCCCCACGCCTTAAAATGGATGCCCTTCTGATGAGGTGCCCGCAGCACGTAAGCCTGTGTAATACGTTCCGTTTCTTCCAGTAAAACCGAGATGTACCGGTACATAAGCATAAACTGTGTAACAATCGCCCTGGGTATATGGAGCATTCGCAAAGCACAGCAAAGCTTATCTACGGATGTAGTTGCGATCAGAAGATAGGATGCCAGTACACTAAAGACTCCTTTGATGATCAGCGTAATCATGGATAATACTCCCGCACTGACCCGGATTCCTGAAACAATAATATAATTTTTATCAAAAAAAGGATTTAATATGCCAATAAAGCACACAAGAGGCAGTACAACTTTCAAACGCTTCAGACAGTCCGTAAAAGACAGTTCCGCAAGTATAAAAACGACGATCGGATATACCATCATGCCTGCTGTACCTGCCACATCGTATTTATGAAACGATACAAGCAAAACAATATAAATAATCGTTAAAACGAGTTTAACCAGCGGGTGAATCTGATTCACCCACTGGTTTCTTAAAGACAAGGTATCTATTTGATGTATTTCATGAATTGCATTATTGATTTTGCTCATGCCTTTTTATTCTTTCTGAAAAATTTAAACAGATAACACGCTCCCACGCAGATTACAGCCACAACCAGGCAGCCCACAATACCGGAAAAAGTGGTACCAAGCACCGTTTCGGAACCTTTGAAAGCGTAATCCGGAAGAACGGAAGAAGCTTCCTGAATTGCCGCTGCTGTCTGATAAATGCCGCTTGCGGCACCCTCAATTTCTGTAGATCCGGTCAGCCTTTCAATGGACCATTCCAGTCCATCCGGAAAAGAAGATGCAGCCAGAGACAGAACGCCTCCTATAAAAACTGCCGCAGCAGCAAGAACGGTCATTGTCTTTTTAAAAGTAAGCTTCCCGTCTGGATTTTCTTCTTCAGAGCTGCAAAACAGCAGTTCCGGCCTGGCTTCATAGACAAATATGAGTACTGCCGCTGTAATCAGACCTTCAACCAGACCAATGGCCAGATGGATCGGCTGCATGACTCCTACAAAAGCCCCAAAAGGCAGATCGGTAATGCCGGAAGCCAGCGTCTCAAGCGTTACGCTGAAGGCACCCAGCTGCAAAGTCAGGACGCATCCCAAAACCGATGCCAGAGCAATTTTTCCTTTTGACATTCCCTTTTTCATAATAGGTTTCCAGATAAGGAGTGACCCTATGAAACAGCCATAAAAAGCCATATTCCAGACATTACATCCAAGAGCCAGAAGTCCTCCGTCCGCAAACAGTAATCCCTGAATCAGGAGAACTCCGATCATAGTCAGAAATCCTGCGTAAGGTCCCAGCAGTGCTGACAATAGCATTCCGCCGCACAAATGTCCGCTGGATCCTGTACCCGGAATTGTAAAATTAATCATCTGTGCTGCAAAAACAAAGGCTCCCATGATTCCCATTACCGGAACTTTCTTTGTGTCTGTGTCCAACCGTACCTTCTTTACTGAATAGGCTGCCGCTGCTGCCGAGCAAACATACATTGTACCCGCCACTGCAGGAGCAACCAGTGCATCTGCCATATGCATTTCTCTTTCCTCCCTCCGTTCGCTGTATCTTCTGAACGTTATTTTTCTCTATCATAACAAATCAGAATCCACTTACAAGCCCCACGGGGGGATATCTGCCTATTCAAATCAGGCATACATATCCATTCCAATCTTGTATCAACGTGGTACAATGGCTTACTTAATTTTTCTGGCACACACAGCAAACATGGGTGTCGGATTATAGAATTCATCTCTTTCCACATAGATTCTGCTGCTGATGCCCAGGTCAATGGAGAACTGTTCCATTCCCACCCTGCTTAAGGTTTCCAGATCCCATGCCGGACGGATGTAAGAGCTGATCGGAAGCTGTCTTTTGATCTCCTCACACTCATGCATCAGCTCGTCCTCAATCTGATGATGAGCATGATTTTCCGGAAGATCCTTTGTATCGGAAAAGTCACTGGCGCCATAGTTTGCATCAAAATTCAGAAGCACGCCGCCCGGCTTTAAGACTCTGCTCCAGTCCATATAAGCCTGCGCTGCTTCCGGTAATGTCCAGGTCAGATTTCGGGAAATTATTACGTCAAATTCCCCGTCATTAAAACTCAGATGCTCCGCATCCATCACCTGAAAATCGCAGTCTGCCTGCTCTTCCTTTGCCAGCCTGCGGGCATGGGAGATCATATCCGGTGTCAGATCAATGCCTGTTACATGATGCCCTTCTTTTGCCAGCAAAATCGTAAAAAATCCGGTTCCGCAGCCCACATCCAGAACGCGAAGCTTCCTGTCAGACGGCAGATATTTTCGTATTTCCTCCATCCATCTTCCGGATAACGGACTGTGGAGCTCTGCCCTTCTCTGCTCCAGAAAACTGTCGCTTCTCTTTGTCCAATACGTGGTAATGCGCTCTTTTCTGTCGTCTTCTTCGTAAGCAATCCGGCCGTAGGCAATCATCGGACCGTCCTTAGTCACCTGCAGGGAAGCGGACTGGTAGAGGATCACACCATCATAATAAGCGCAGCAGGTTTCCTTAACCTTGTCTTCATAGTCTTTTACATAGCCCAGGATTTCTCCCGATGCAAACAGATCTCCCACCTTTTTCCTGGGATACCATAGTCCGAAGTCTGCCGCGGACTGATACTGCACATCCCTTACGTCCAGCGGGTAATATTTCCGGTAGCTCTTATGCCCGTCATAGATTCCCAGATACCGGAGCACACTTCTCACATCCCGCTTCATAGAGCGGACCTCCTCGCTGTCCCAGGTTCCCATTCCGCCGCGTTCCAGGAGAATGCTCGGGATACCCTGCGAAGCTGCATAATTATAAGAACCTCCTGATGCAACCTCGGATTTTACCATATAAGGGACATCCACCTGCTCTGCCATCCGGCGGGAAATTTTCACCACCTCCGGATCCGCTTTTCCCGCATAATAGACATAGGGAGCCAGCTCTTCATAATCATCTCCGCTGTGAAGATCGATATAATAATCTACCCTTTCCTGCAATTCTTTTACTACTGCATAAGCAAGACGCGAAAGCTTATCTCCGTCCTTTTCTCCCGGAAAAACGCGGTTCAGATTTCCAATTTCAGACTGTCCGGCACTGCCTCTTCGGTTCTCGAATTCTTCCCTGTTCAGTACTTTTACAATGATTACAGTTCCGGTCATTTTTTCAATTTTCAGGTCACGTCCAAGCTCCACTGCGGACTGGATTCCCACGTATTCCCCGGCATGGACACCCGCTGTGATAAGAGCCGTCTTACCGCATTCTTTTCCACGGATGATCGTTGCCGGAAGAGAAAACTCTCCATTTCCAATCGTAATAAAACCGTGTACCCGCTCGCCTGGGGCTGTGCTTAGCCCTCCAATTGAAAAAATGTCTGTCTTTACTGCTTTTATCATAAACATTGGCGTGGACTGATAATTCAGTTTTTCCTCTTCACTCCACACCTTTTCCCAGATGGTTTCGTCCGTGAAAATGTTTTCAAATCCGGTCTTTTTCAGGACCTCAATATCCCATTTCGGACGCCGGATTGCGGACAAAGGAACCTGCAGGGCAATCTGTTCCATCCGGTCAATATCTGTACACAGATAATGATCATCCAGACTTTTCTCTTCCACATTTTTGCGGTCATTTTCGTATGCCTTTCGCTTCTCTTCATCATACAGATATCCATACCAGTTGGCATCAAAATTCAGCATTTTTCCGCCCTTTTTCAATACACGATACCACTCTTTATAGGCCTTCTCCGGTTCCGGAAGGTTCCACGTGAGATTCCGGGAAATCACCACATCGAAGGTTTCATCCGGAAACGTCAGCATCTGGGCATCCATCCTCTGAAAACAGATGTTCTCACACAATGCTCCTGCGTTTTCTTTTGCTTTTTCCAACATTCCTTCTGTATAATCCACAGCATCCACATGATAGCCTGCCTCAGCCAGAATCATAGGAAAGAAACCAGGACCTGTTCCAATATCCAGTATTCGAATATCCGCTTTTGGTTTCTTCGGGAATTCCTTTTCCAGCACCGAAAGCCATGCTTTTTTCTGCAGGCCATGCAGTTCTTTCTGATTGACCTCCGAATATCCTTCCGTTCTGGTGCTCCAATAGCTTTCTATCTCATCCAGTAGTTCTTTCAACTGCTTATCCTCCGAATCCTGTTCATATTGTTTTACTTTACCAAATACCCTTCGTTCCCACAAGCCCCCATGGGGGATTCCTTCACAAAAATGATTTGCTCTTACCGCTAAAATATGATATCCTATAAAATAATATCCAGTGAAACAGAATCGAAATATATCAAGTCAAAAATTGAGGTGAATCATCGTGAAATCAAACGAATCAGCTGAGAATTATCTGGAAACCATTTTGATTCTCAGTAAAAAGAAACCCGTAGTACGTTCCGTGGACATTGCCGATGAACTGGGATTCAAAAAATCCAGTGTCAGCGTTGCCATGAAAAATCTGCGGGAAAAGAATCATATTACCGTAACCCGCGAGGGCTACATTTATCTTACAGAATCCGGTCAGAAGATTGCGGACATGATTTATGAACGCCATCAGTTCCTTTCTTCCTGGCTGATCAGCCTGGGTGTAGACCCGCAGACAGCTACCGAAGATGCCTGCCGTATTGAGCATGTCATCAGCCCGGAGAGCTTTACCGCAATAAAAAATCATCTTTCCTGAAAAAAGAGATCCGGCAGGTACTGCCGGATCTGCACTGTTTTCTGCCGGGATAGATTACTGCTTTACAAATACAAACTCATTTTCAGATGACAGCTCATCATGAAAAGCATACCCCAGCCGGTCAAACTGTTTGATTTCCTCCGGATTCCGGGTCTGCTTTTCGGCCATATACCGCACCATCTCGCCTCTTGCCATCTTTGCCTGTGTTCCTTTCTGGATCACTTTTCCATCTTTCCATTCCCCGAAGATGCAGGTTATGTATGTATCCTCCGGCTGCAGGTATTTTTCCACACATTTGGAATATTCCCTGGATGACAGATTGATAATGGTTCTGTCCGCGTCCATAATCTCCTGATATAGCTTGTCTGCCCAGAAATCATACAGACTTTTTTTGCCATTTACCTGTGCTTTTGCCTGCATCTCCAGACGGTATGGCGTCACTCCGTCCAGAGGCTTTAGAACACCGTAAAATCCGGATAAAATTCTCAGATGTTCCTGGACATATTCCCATTGCTGCTCCGAAAATACTGCCGGAGCCATATACTGATACTGAATTCCCTCATAAGAAATCAACGCCGGTGTAAGATTTCTTTCCAGGTTCATGTGCCTGAATCTCTCGAAATTCAGTTCCGCAATCTGATCATTGCAGCCCCACAGCTTCTTTGCCTCCGCATAGGAAAGCGATTTCACCCACTCCATAAGAGCTGCTGTATCGGACAGAAAAACGGGGAGTGCCGTAAATCCGAAGGTATCCGTATCCACATTCATCTTTTTTGCCGGGGAAACAATTATTTTCATAGTCTTACACCAACTCCAGCATCTGCTGTGGATTTTCTGCCGCCTTTACCTTCCCGAAGGCTTTTACGATCATACCTTCTTCGTCGATGAGATATGTGGTCCGCACGACTCCCATAGTCTTTTTGCCATACATATTTTTCTCTTTCCAGACATCATAAGCCTGAATCGCCGTAAGCTCCGTATCGGAAAGCAGGGTAAAAGAAAGCCCGTATTTTTCCTCAAATTTCTTATGGGATGCAACACTGTCCTTGCTGATTCCAATTACCACTGCACCCTTTTCAGTAAACTGCGGATAAAGCTCCGAAAAGCCGCATGCCTGCTTCGTACACCCTGGCGTACTGTCCTTCGGGTAAAAATATAAGATTACTTTTTTTCCTCTGTATTCCTCCAGAGTGTGAATGTTTCCGTTCTGGTCCGGGAGGGAAAATCCCGGTGCTTTTGTATTGATTTGCAACATAGTCTTTCTCTTCCTCACTTCAGTCTATTTTTTATTTCCAAATATTTCTCATAGGAGCTTTCCATTTTTTCGCATGCTTCCTCAGCTGCTTCCTGCCGCTGTACTGCAATATCCGTTTCATAATCATACTCAGCCATCAACATATTTATCACCTCACTGCTCTTTCTTAAGAGATAATCTGGCTTAAAATCAATATACTACAATCAGAGCAAGGAGTAAAGAAGAGAAAGAGGTATTGTTGGGGAATGGACAGCCCGGGGTCTATGCAGAAAAATTTCATAGACAGAGCCCATTATCCAGGAAATTCAAGCAAAAAACTGAAGATTCGTATGCCAAAAGTATCTATACAAAAAAACTGCGTTCTCAGGCCCCGGAAATCTTAAAAAGCGGGGTCTCAGTAGATGATTTTTCTGTATAGAGAAAATTTGGCACACTAAAATTGTGATTTTCCCCTCATTTTTGAGGAAAATGGGATCTGAGGGCGCAAAAAATTCGCATAGACCCCTCTGCGGATTTTTTGACAGGTATTTTATACAAAAGAAGGGGGTGTTCACACACCTGTGGAACACCCCTTCAATGGATCAATATTGAAAATGCATATTCGGTTAAGCCGTGAACAGTAACCATCTTACAGACATATTCTATTCTGTCATTGCCTTTTTCAGATTTTCCAGTTTTGCTTCGGCATCTTCAAGGGAATCGCCCTTTACGCCAAAGTAAAATTTGATCTTTGGTTCTGTACCAGATGGCCGTACACAGCACCATGCATTGTTTTCCAGTTCGTAATAAAGGACATTGGAGGATGGAAGTCCTGTAGGAGCAGTCTCGCCGGTTTCCATATCTTTTCTCACATCTTCTTTGTAATCTCTCAGTGCCAGAACCTTAAATCCGCCCAGTTCTTTCGGAGGATTGCTGCGGAAATTACTCATCATTTCCTGAATCTGCTGTGCACCGTCAATTCCCTTCAGAGTAAGAGTTGACAGGCCTTCTTTGTAATAGCCATACTTCTCATACATGTCAACCATGGCATCCCACAGCGTCTTTCCCTGAAGCTTGTAATAAGCAGCCACTTCACAAAGCATCATAACTGCCACACAGGCATCCTTATCTCTTGCATAGGTTCCCGCCAGACATCCATAGCTCTCTTCCAGACCGAAGACATAGTGATGACTGTTGTTCTGTTCAAAGAGCTTTATCTGTTCTCCGATGTATTTAAATCCTGTAAGCACCTCGATCAACGCCACATTGTAATCTTTGGCAATGGCTTTTGCCATGTCAGTGGTAACGATTGTTTCCACAAGCGCAGGATTTTCCGGCATGGTTCCTGTCTTTGTTTTCTCTCTCAAAATATATTCCGCAATGAGCATACCGGACATATTTCCTGTAAAGCTTACATATTCCCCTGTCTTTGTATCCTTTGCATAAACACCAAGGCGGTCAGCATCCGGGTCTGTGGCAAGGACAATGTTAGCATCCACTTCTTTTGCAAGCTTCAGAGCAAGTGTCCATGCCTTTTCATCCTCCGGATTGGGATATGCTACAGTAGGGAAGCTTCCATCCGGGTATTTCTGCTCATTTACCACGTATACCTTATCAAAGCCAAGCTCCTTCAGGACTCTGCGCACCGGGATATTTCCGGTTCCGTGAAGAGGCGTGTAAACGATTTTCATATCCCTGGCAGCCTCCCTGATGATTTCAGGATGGATGCTCTGCTTTTTCAGCTGTTCCAGATACAGCTCATCAAAATCTGTGCCGATGACGCCGAAAAGCCCTGCTGCCCTAGCATCATCCTCTTCCATTGTTTTTACCTGTCCAAAATCTGTAACACGGGCAACCTCTGCCAGAATATTTTTGTCATGAGGCGGGGTGATCTGAGCACCGTCCTCCCAGTAAACCTTATAACCATTATATTCTCTCGGGTTATGGCTTGCAGTGATCACGATACCTGAAATGCACCCGAAATGACGTACTGCAAAGGACAGCTCCGGTGTAGGGCGCAGGCTCTCGAAAAGATAAGTTTTAATGCCGTTTGCGTTCAGGCAAAGAGCTGCTTCTCTTGCAAATTCCGGGGACATCCGTCTGGAATCATGGGCAATGGCAACACCTTTCTCCTGGCCGCCCTGGGAAAGAATATAATTGGCCAGTCCCTGGGTAGCCTGACGGACAGTGTAAATATTCATTCTGTTTGTTCCAGCTCCGATGACGCCACGAAGTCCCCCTGTACCGAACTCAAGCTGGCGGTAAAAACGATCTTCAATCTCAGCTTCGTTTCCCTCAAGAGCTTTCAACTCCTTTCTGGTCTCTTCATCAAAATATTCATCTGTGCACCATTTTTCGTAAATCTCTCTGTAACTCATGGTTTACCTCCTGTTAAATAATCAATCATTCTTCTGTGATACCAATTCATTCTTTTCCTCTTCCATAAGATAATTCAGAAATTTTACTGCATTATCCCTGTTTGGCGCTCCCAATGCCACAGAAAGCACCGGGGTACTGATATATTGTTTTATATTGTGAAACTTACTGCTTGCGGAAATATCGATTCCGTAAGGAAGCTTTTCTCCCTGGCCGGACTCGTGATCCTCAAAAGAAACGCCTTCGCTCTCCTTATATCCTGCTGCTTCCACATAAATATCCCTGTATTCTGCCGAAGCTTCTCCAAGAACCTCATCCATGTCCTGAAAATATCCATATCCTGCAAGTTTCCTGTATGTATCCTCGTTTGCGATCACTACATCGACCTGCTTATTATAAAGATAAACTTCCAGTTTCTGAAGTCCGCCATCCTGAGTATAAATGGAATCGTCAATCATAACCTTCTGTTTTTCCCCGTCTGCTCCCAGATATTCGGCAAGCTCTTGTGTGAGCGCTTCAAGATCCTCTTTGTTCAGAGATTCATCAATCAAAGCAACAGAAAGAACGGTCTCTTCATTTGACTTTTGAATAAAGTTCCATAGGAAAAGCCCTGTGACAAAAACAAAGGCAGCCAGAACGATCACCTTGATCAGATAGTAATCCAGAAAATACTGTCTTCTCTGGCCTGAATCCATTTCCGCCCATTTCTGTTTCTCGGTTTTTGGCTCCCTCTTCTGATAAAGATAGGCATCATCATCAAGTGCTGTTTTTTTCATTTTCATTGCCTTTCTGCAAAACACTCCAAAAACGCTGCCGCAAAAATGGCAAGTGAATTCCAGTAAATCGTAATCTCATTCAGGGAATGACACTCCCAGATATCCAGATAACATTTCATGGGTGGGGTTCCCGGAACAATAAGCCATTCTGCCTTTTCGTCTGCGGGATGCTCATTCGGGCCACCCACCACAAAGCCCGGAATGGAATACCCAATTCCATCCGCTGCGGCCACTCTGTTATGCGGATTGCGGCAGGAATAAAATCCTACCTCCGTCACATAACTGTATCCGACAGCATTGACTCCCAAAAGGTAATCCATCTGCTTTGTCACGGCTTCCCTGTATCTTTTCTCAGAGCACAAAAGATACGCAGTACCTGAGATCATAGCGCGGTTCAGCAGCACCATGTTGCTGCCCCAGCCGTAATCATCTCTTTTAAGAGCTGCGAAATAGCCGCACTGCTCCTGGATTTTCAGTATTTTTTCTGCTTCCTTAAGAAAACTGTTTCTGAACCGTGTACGAAGGCTCACTTCCCTTTGATCCGTTATCTCTTTATCTGTCTCAGCTGTTCCGCGGGAATTCTTCTTTATCTCCGCTTCCAGAAAAGCCCATCCTGCAAACCCTGCCACATCTGTCCACCCCATGGCGGTCAGATCGGAAACTTTTTCCACAAATTTCCCGGCACAGGCAAGGTATTTCTCATCTCCTGTTACGCGGTACAGTTCTGCAGCCGCCCAGAGCCGTTCATCCTGATCATCCGTGTCTGCATAGTCTCCCGTATTGCATCCTTCCGGATTTTGAAATCCTGTAAATTCCGGATGTTCTTCCAGCCAATCCCATGCTTTTTTCGCAGCTTCAAGTGCCTGTCCGGCAAACTGTCTGTCATAGTTCCGGTACACCCGATAAGCAAGTGCCATAATCGCTGCAAAATCAGCGGCTGCCATAGACGATGCGGGAAACAGAATCATCTGCCGTTTGTCCTCATGAGGCATAACAAAATTTGCATGGCGCATGGAGGTCACCTTATGACAGACACTCCCATCCTCCATCTGCATTTTGAGAAGCCAACGCAGCTCATACAGACACTCATTCAAAATATCCGGCATTCCATTTCCGCTTTCCGGTATGTTAAGAGATGCCCCAAAACTTTCCGGAAAAAACTCATATGCATAAAGGATATGCGCCAGGGCCGCTGCTGCCGCTGTAGTGTACTTTCCGTAATCTCCCGCATCATGCCAGCCGCCTCTTACATCAAACCACTTTACTGTTCCTTCTGCCTCGGTACCCAGTTTCCCATAATCCTCAAGAAGAACCGCCTGATTCTCATGGCAGCTTTTTCTCTTAAAGATTCCTGCATAAGGCTCTTCCAGTTCCATTCCGCAGCGCTGATAATATAAAGCCTTGCAAAGAATCTGGTTCATAACATCATAAATCTTCTCATGAACCCTCACGGAAACTGCATTTCCTTCCTCATCCTTTATCCGGTAAATGCCATCCTGTGTCAGTTCGGAAAAATCGGCACGCCAGATATCATCGCCCGATGCCTCATCCAAACCGAAGTATTCTGCTTTCTTTTCCAGAATGCATGTCTCATCACCCTGCGGGTAGATTCTGATCACTTTTTCTGCCATAAACTCATGCTTTTTCTGCTTATCTGCTTCTTCCGCCAGAATTACGGTTTTGATACTGCCAGGCAGATATCCCGCCTGATTAATATACAATCTCATAATTTTTCTCCATTTGTCTGAATGACATCCCTGTACCAGTATGCGGAGTCTTTCAGAATCCTTTCCTGGGTTCTGTAATCCACATAGACAAGGCCGAAACGTTCGGAATATCCCTTTGCCCATTCAAAATTATCCATCAGCGACCACTGAAAATATCCCCTCAGGTCAATCTCATCTGCGGCTTTTTTTAATTCGCGAAGATATCTTGCCAGAAAATCAATTCTGTTCGGGTCATGAACCTTACCGTCCAGGGAAATCACATCGTGGCAGGACATTCCGTTTTCTGTGATGTAAATCGGTTTTTTATACCGCTCATATAAGAATTTTGGCCCCCAGTAAAGAACTTCCGGTGTTACGGGCCAGTCAATCGCAGTCTTCGGAAATCCTTCACAGCGCGTTACATCCTCCGGTCTTCCGTCTGCTCCCATGCGGATACATCTTCCGTTATATATGTTCTGTCCATAGACATCAATGGGTTCCGAGATAAGTTTCATATCCTCATCTGTAATTTCAGGAAGATATGCTTCATACCGTTTCAGTCCTTCCTCGGGATAATGGCCCAGAAGAACCGGATCTGACCACCAGGGTATATTCCATGTCCAGTTTCTGTCATCCGGCTGCAGAGAAAACATCATCTGTCTTGCCGCTTCTACATCCTCCGTCCTGTCTGTTTCCGGGTAACACATACCACAGGTAGGCGCATAACCGATCACAAGGGGCTGTTTTCCATACTGACGCAGCATTTGAACCGCCCTTCCGTGGGATTTCAGAACATTATGCGCCATTTCAAAGGTGTCACGAAGAGGGGATTTCAGTCCCGGCGCATGTTCCCCTTTCAGAAAACCAAGCCCCACAAAGCATTGTGGCTCGTTGAGTGTAAAATAATGTGTCACTCTGTCGCTGAATCTCTCTGCCACAAGCTTCGCATATTCGCCGAACCACTCCACGATCTGAGGATTCATCCAGCCGCCCCGTTTGTAAAGCTCATAGGGAAGTTCCCAATGATACAGGGTAATATACGGCTCAATTCCATTCTCCAGAAGTTCATCAATCAGTGCATTATAAAAGGCAATTCCCTTCTCATTTACACGTCCGAAGCCTTCTGGAAGCAACCTTGACCAGTCAATGGAAAAACGGTATGCCTTCAGCCCCATCTCCTTCATCATTTTTACATCTTCACGATATCTGTGGTAATGGTCACAGGCAATTTCCCCCGTATGCCCTTCAAACACATGGCCCTGCTCACCTGTATAAATATCCCAGATATGCTTTCCTTTTCCCTCGCCCTTTACGGCACCTTCAATCTGATAGGAGCTGGTAGCAGCTCCCCATGCAAAATCTTTTCTGAATCCCATAACTTACTCTCCCGTCCGTTATTTTCAAATTTCTTTTATGTAATCCATATTGCTTCTCTAAGTAAAAGATTCCAGTCATAAAAAGCGGTCATTCCGTTATTCAGGTTACCAATTATGTCATGAGCATACTTCTGCGCATTTGTCAGGTAGTCATCCGCACTGTATTTGCTGTATTCGATACACGCTTCAGACAAAATCATTTTTTTGTCCGGAAACTTTCTCCGCAGATAATCCAATGACTCAAAATGATCTCCACTATACCAATGAAATGCTATTCCGGCTATCATATGATCTGTTGTTTCATCAATAATTGCACACGCTCGTTCAAAAATACGCTCTTTATTATGATCCCAGATAAAAATTTCTATATCATTCAAGTCATTTTTTACCATTTCCGGATAGAGAAAATCCCTCAGGAAAGTCTTTTCCTGTTCAGCAGAGTATATGCAGGAATCCCATGTCTGAACAGCCGCAGGCTCGTTCTGAAGAGAAATACGATTTACCATGCATCCTTTTTTCCTCAGTTCTTTTATATACAGACAAATATATTCCGCCCATCTGCTTTGATATTCTTCTTTGAGCATTCCACCCTGGCTTCTTTGTCGTCTTTGTCACTCAAAGCCTCATACTGTTCCATTGAGAAATCACAGCTGTCCAGATGGATACGGCCGAAACGATAATTCAATTCACTTTTATCGAAATATGTATGTAGCATCAATTGGCGCTGTTCTTCACTCATCTGAAAATAGACATATCCTGCCGAATCTGTGAATGCGCCTCCAAAGCCTTCAAATTTTTGCCCACGCACAATCCCTGAATGTAGTTGTCTCAAAATACAATAATCTTTTCATAGTATGATTTAGTGTGTAATTCCGTTGTCTTCCTGCGCCTTCGTCCATTTTTCATTCCATTCAGCAGCAAGCTCTTCCATTGTTGCGCTTCCTGTAACTGCTGCTTCTACCACTGATATCGGAAGATCATTGGCCAATCTCTCCTCTGTTCAGCATACCTTTACTGCCTTCCCAGTCTGTTGTAGTCGGGTCGTCCTCTGTAAGGCCTCTGCTTACTGCTTCATAAAGAATATTATAAACCGCATAAGGGCCAGTTCCGTCTCCTCTGTCGGAGAATGGATTTTCTCCTTTTAAAAGCCCTTCATTTACAAAATCAGGATCTCCTGTTGCACCGCCGTCAATATAGGCATGCCATGCTCCCATTGTCCATCCGGCAGCAAAGTTTGTATACAGCGGAATTGCATCTGTGTTATCTTTGATCTTCTGAAGAGCATCCAGAAATTCATCCGGTGTTTTCGGCAGCTCTGCAACGCCTGCAGCATCAAAAACTTTTTTGTTGTATACGATTCCCTGTACGTTTGCCATGGATGGGATTCCGCAAACCTGATTATCAAATGCATAATTATTCAGCATATTAGATTCATAAATCTGGGAAAGCGATTCCTTATCACCGAAGCTGACAAAGAAGTTTGGAAGCTCATCTTTATCAATCGTTGTCGGAACCATGCAGATGTCTCCCCAGTCACCTGTAGAAAGACGCATAGTAACATCATTGGAATGGTCGGTGATTCCCTCATACTCAATGTTTACATCCGGGTACATTTTTCTAAAACAGCGGCTGCAAGTGCTTTTGTTAATGTCTTCTTTGTCATGTTTCTTCTCCTTTTCTTTTTT